>DASXOU010000390.1:0-7688 GCA_036494045.1 Polyangia bacterium
CGTAGAGCACGAGGTTCACCACGACGGTGACGGCGCTCTGCGAGCCCTGCATCGCCTGCATCATCGCCGCGCCCGGATCGCCCGACGGCATGGCGCGGAAGACCTCTTGCATCGCCGCGTTCACGCGCGGCTGGATCACGCCGATGGTCACCATCAGCTCCGCGACGAGGAACACCAGCGCCAGCGCGCCCCAGCCGATGGCGCCGCTGCGCGACCAGCGCGTGCGCTTGTAGAGGCCGTAGCCGATGGCGATGAGCGCGATCGAAAAGAGCAGCTTGCCCGCCATCAGCGCGCTCGTGTACGGCATCACCGACTTCATCACTTCGCCGAGCTTGTTGAACATCAGCGTCGGATCGGGCTGGCCCGGCCGCCGCGGCGCCGACGCCGCCATCTGGCCCATGCTGCTCATCAAGGAGCCCGAGAAGCTCGAAAACACCAGGTTGAAGCCGGAGTACAGAGCGACCAGGCTGCCGAAGATGATCGACAGGATTCCCAGGGTGACGGGCGTCTTGCGCATGCGCGCAGTCTACTACGAAATTGGTTTAACCAATGTTGAGGCGGGTCACGGCTGGCCGTCGGGCGGCGGCGGACGCGGCAGCGACGCGTCCGGCTCTGCGTGCGCGTCGGAGTCGCGCGTGTCGAGCTCGCGTGTGTCGGCATCGCGCGCGTCGGAGTCGGCCACTGGATCTTCTTTGTCCTTCGTCATCGGCTCGAGGCCGCCCGGCTTGAGCGCGCACGCCGCCTTGGCCTTCTCGCCCGCGCTCATCGGCACGTAGACGATCAGCTTCTGCCCGACGGCGAGATCGGTGTGCGCGGCGCCGAAGCGATTGATGCGCTCGAGATCGGCGACCGTGAGGTTGAACTTCTTGCCGATGCGCTTCATGTCGTCGCCCTTCTTGACGACATAGGTGAGCCGCTTGCGCCCGCGCTTGCCTTCGACGAGATCGAAGAACTCTGCCGAGCCGACGCTCACGACGCGCACGCGCGCGGCATCGACCAGCGCCACCTTCGAGGTGTCGAAGTCGGGCGCGACCCATAGCTGCAGCACCATGTTGCTGGCCAGCTTGGCGTCGAGATCGACGTTGTTCCAGCGGGCGAGGTCGGTCGGCTTGACCTTGAAGAAGGCGGCGATCTCCGACGGCGTGTCCATCGGCAGCGTGCGGTAGAAGACGCGCTTTCGGCCCGCGACCGCTTCGCTCTTGTCGGGGACGGCGACGATGGTGGTGTCGCACGGCGGCGGCGAAAGCGGCTGGCGCCCATCGGGCACGATCAGCGTCAGCCCCGGCCGCACCTCGCTCGCGTCGTCGATGCCGTTGAGCGCGCGCAGCTCGCGCGGCGAGACCCCGTGGGCGGCGGCGACGTCGTCGAGCCGCTCGCCGAAGCGGACGACGAATGGTTTAACCAATTCGCGGTGCGACTCGTAGGCGGCGGCGAAGCGCGCGCCGGCGCCGCGCGGGAGGCGCGCCTGCCACGGCTCGGGCGGCGTGCGATTGCGGCGCAGCTCGGGGTTGAGCGCGGTCAGCTCGGCGACCGAGACGCCGGCCGCCTTGGCCATGGCGGCGACGCTCATCGACGACGGCACGGTCACGCGATCGAACGCGTAGGGCGCCTCGACGGGGACGTCGTCGTAGCCGAAGAGGTGCTTGTTCTCGCCGACGATCGCGACCGCCATCGCCTTCGGCACATAGAGCGTGGTCTCCCACGGCAGGCCGTCTTCGTGGCGGCACAGCTGCCAGTAGTCGTTGGTGTTGTACTTCTGCATGGCACGCAGGACCGCGCCGTAGCCGGCGTTGAACGCGGCGAGCGTCAGCGGCCAGCCGCCGAAGCGCTCCTTCAGATCGGCGATGTAGTGGACGAAGGCCTCGGTCGCCTTCTCCGGATTGCGGCGCTCGTCGATCCAATAGTCCTCGCGCAGGCCGTAGATGTGGCCGCCTTCGGGCATGAACTGCCACAGCCCGACGGCGCCGGCGTGCGAGCGGTCGAGCGGATCGAAGCCGCTCTCGATCATCGAGATGTAGACGAGGCCGAGCGGCAGGCGCGCGCGCCGTAGCGCGTCCTCGAAGAGCGGCTTCCAGCGCCCCTCTTTCTTTAGCCACGAGGTCATGATGGCGCGGCCGCGCCGATCGGACCTGTAGAACTCGAGGTAGCGCACGACGCGCGGATCGAGGCGTACCGGCAGATCCGGCAGCTTGATCTGGTCGAGCCACGTCGGCAGTTGTTGCTCGGCCGAGCGTGGCGGCGGCGGCAGCGCGTCGGGAACGACGGCGCCCAGCGAAGCGCGGCGCACCGGCTCGCTCGGTCGCGCAGCGTCGAGCGCGTCGTCGGGCGACGGCGGCGTCGGTACGCCCGGCAACGGACGCGGGAACGACTCTTCGTCGAACTCGCGCATCTGGCGCAGCTCGTCCGACTCGTGGATCACCTCGACGGTCGAGCCGCGGATGGCGCGCCGGCCGGCGGCGCTCTCCGGCAGCGGGCCGGCCCACGCGGCAGTGCCGCAGCCCGAGAGCGCCGATAACATCAGTGCGAGAGCGAGCCGCCGCATGGAAGCTTCACGCTAACGCGCACCGTCGGTGGCCACAACTTTTCGCGCGCGCGTGCTAATGGTTAAACCAATGAGTGAGCCGGTCTTTCGTTCGCGCGCGTGCTTCGTGTGCGGCACCGACAACCCGGGCGGCCTCAACTGCGCGCCCGAGCGCGAGGGCAACAAGGTGGTCGTGCGCTTCACGCCGGGCGACACGCATCGCGGCTTCTCGAAGGCGGTGCACGGCGGAATCACCGCCAGCCTGCTCGACGAGGTGGTCGGCGTGGCGGCCGGGCAGCGCAGCGGCGGCAAGTGCGCGACCGTCGAGCTGACGGTGAATTATCGGCGGCCGCTCGTCGTCGGCGTGGCGGTGCGCGCCGAGGGCTGGTACGTGCGCAAACACGGGCGGCTGGTCCTCGGCGCCGGGCAGATCGTCGACGGCGCCGGAACCGTGCTGGCGACCGCGCGCGGCCGTTTTCTGCCGCTCGACGACAAACAGGTGGCGCGCTTCGTCGGAAAAGACGACTGAGCGCCGAGCGCGCTATTCATGAGCGGCCCGCGCTAATCCTCGAGCGCGGCGTCGATGGCGTCGTGGAGCTCCTTCGAATCGGGCGTCACCGGCGAGGCGAACGCCTTGCGCACGCGCCCGTCCTTGCCGACGAGGTACTTGTGGAAGTTCCACTTCGGCTCGCCCAAGCCGTCGGTCACGAGCTTGTACACCGGCGACTGCTCGGCGCCCTTGGTGTGCACCTTCTCGAACATGGGGAACGTGACGCCGTAGTTCTTCTGGCAGAACGCGCGAATCTGCTCGCCGTCGCCGGGCTCCTGGCCGCCGAACTCGTTCGACGGGAAACCGAGGATCGCGAAGCCCTTGCCCTGATACTGCTGGTAGAGCTTCTCGAGGCCGGCGTACTGCGGCGTAAAGCCGCACTCCGACGCGGTGTTGACGACGAGCGTGACCTTGCCCTTGTACACGCCGAGCGGCTGCGCTTTGCCTTCGAGCGTATTGACTGTGAGATCGTAGATGTTCATTGGCGAATGGATATCACGAAGCGGCCGCTCGTGCGTCAGCGCGAAACCGGCTGCACCGCCGCGATCAGCCGCTCGAGCGCGCGCCCGACGGCGTCGGAGCGCAGCGCGACGAACGCGACCCACGCGCCGAGCAGAAGCGCGAGCGCCAACCGCGCGCGCGACAGCCTGAGGCCGCGCGCGATCACCCAATCGAGGACATAAGTGGTGAGCGTGGTCAGCCCGGCGGCGAGAAACGCCACCGCCGGCGCGAAGCCGAAGCCGAGATACGCGCCCCACGCGATGAGCACGGCCGAGAGGTTCGTGCCGTCGCGCGCGTAGCCGAACCACCACGGCGGCGTCGGCGCGTCGACGCGGCGCAGCCGGGCGAGCAGCTCGGCGTGGACCGCGAGCGCCGCGGCCAGCGCGCCGTCAGCGACGAGGGAATTCGGCATCACGGTCATCCTAGCCGAAATCGTGCTACAACGTGGCCATGGGCCTCGGATTTGGCGAGCTAATCATCCTGCTCATCATCGTGCTGCTGGTGTTCGGCGCCGGCAAGCTGCCGCAGATCGGTGATGCGCTGGGCAAGAGCATCAAGAACTTCAAGCGCGCGGCGTCGACGAACGACGAGATCGAAGTCTCGCCGAAGAAGCCCGAGCTCACCGAGAACGCCAAGTCGAGCGAGCCCGCCAACAAGAAGTAGCCGCCGCGTTCTTCGTCCGCTCATCCCTCACTTCTCGACGTTGCCAACGCTTCGCGCGCCGCCAGCCGCACCGGCTCGGTCAGCGACGAGTCGTTCGCCACCGCCTGTTGATCGGGGCGCGTCAGCAGCACGACGAGGCGCGCCGCCAGATCCGACGGCGTGTACGGGTTGAACACGAGCGCGCGCTTGACGTTGTAGCGCGCGATGAAGCGCTCGCTGCGCAAGATGGTCCGCTGCGCGCCTGCCGTCGTGGGCCGGCGCGCGGCCAGCCGCACCACGTCTTCCTCGGTGATGCGTGGGTTGCCGAGCAGGATCGTGAGCACCGACTGGTCGGGATCGCGCAGCAGCCGGTCGAGCATGTCGCGGCGGCGTCCGCGCGCCATCGACTTGCGCTCGCCGAGCGTGAGCTCGCGCCCGCCCGGCATCTCCGCCGCTTTGGGCGTGCCCGGCGGCGGCGGTTGCGACGACAAGAGCAGGCGCGCCAGCTGCGCGTCGTCGATCGCGCGCGCGGCGGAGTAGAGCGCCGCGTGCCGTTCGTAACCGAGCGCGCCCTGATCGAGGATCGCGGTGAGCGCCAGCAGCGCCACGTCGAAAGGCGCGCCGCTGGGGCCGCGGCGCACGATCTCGGCGCACAGCCGCGCGGCGCTGGCGTCGTCGAGGGCGTCGAGGGTGTGTCGCAGCGTCGCTTGCCGCATGGCGGCGGCCGGCAGCGCCGCCAGCCGGCGCGCGAGCGAGACGGCGTTCACGCGCCGATCGTAGCACGCCAGCGACGCCGCATCGGCGCGCGTCGCCAATTGGTTTAACCAATCGATGTAATGGTTGAACCAATACGTGACGCGCCGCGCTGGCGACGACCGAGCGTGCGTGTTAGGGTTTTCATAGGGCTGATCCGAGCCACGTGGAGAGAGAGCCGATGGCGGAGACCCGCATCGTCAAGCGCTACGCGAACCGCAAGCTCTATGACACCCAGCGCAGCCGGTACGTGACGCTGGAACAGATCGCGGACATGATCCGCAGCGGCGAAGACGTCAAGATCATCGACAACAACTCGAAGGAGGATCTGACGGCGATCACGCTGACGCAGATCATCTTCGAGGAGGAGAAGAAGCAGAGCTTCTTGCCGCTGTCGGCGCTGCGCAACATCATCCAGTCGGGCGCCAACAACATCACGCAGGTCGCGACCCAAGCGGGCGAGAAGGTGCGCGGCATCTTCAAGCGCGGCGAAGGCGAGAACGGCGAAGCGCCGCCGATGGGCGCGGGCGACGAGGCGAGCGGCGGCCATCCGATCCGCGAGTTCCTCGAGCGCTCGCAGCAGACCTTCGACGAGTGGCAGAAGAAGGTCGACGAGCGCATCCGCTCGACGGTGGAATCGTTGTCGCCGCTGTCGTCGATCGAAAAAGAGATGCGCACGCTGGCGCAGCGGCTCGCCGATCTGGAGAAGCGGCTCGAAGAGCGGGATTAGAAGACGAACGAGCCGGAGAAGTTGATCTGCGCCTGGCCGCCCGAGCGGTCGGTGATTTTGAGCGGGTCCATCTCGTTACAGCTCGTCGCCGTCGAGTTGCAGAAGGTGTAGACGAACTCGCCCGAGAGCGCGAGGAACGCGTAGACGAGGCGGAAGCCGGCGTAGAGGCGCCAGCGCACGATCGTCGCCGGATCGGGGAACGTCGTGTTGGCGTTGATGTCGTTGGAGCTGCCGCCCTGCGCGAACCCGTCGACGCCGGGCGTGGTGTCGATGACCTGCCCGCGCACGATGTCGAGGAGCACGCCGGCGCCGGCGTAGGGGTCGAGCGTGACCGTGCCGGCGATGCCGAACGACTTCGACACCGTCGCGTCGACGCTGACGACGGTGAGGTCGACCTCGTCGGAGCCGAGCAGGTGCGAGACGGCGCCGCGCACCGCCAGCGACGGGATGGCCCAGTCGTGGAAACCTTCGTGCAGCGCCAGCTTCATGTAGCCCTGCACCGCGTACATGTTGCTGTCGATGATCTTGCTGGCGCCGGCGCCGATCTCGAAGCCGGGCAGCGGCAGCCAGATCCCCTTGCGCGCCATCACGCCGATCGTCGGCAGAAAGCTGCCCGACACGTTCTCCACGCCCTTTTGCCAGAAGTCCTGCGTGTTCGAGATCTGCGTGAACGAGGTTTCGAACGCCAGCTGAAATCCCGAGTAGCCGAGCGTGTCCGCCGGCGACAGCGCGCGCGGCGCGATGACCACGCCGAGCTCCGACATCAGGCTCTTGTACATCGACTGCCGCGCCGGGTCGGTCGGATCGTTGTACATCCCCGGCACCGTCGGCGGGCCGATGATGCGCTCGAGCGTCAGATCGTTGCGGTCGCCGCGCGCGCTCGACGCCGCCAGCGTCAAAGAGGCGAATGCGCACAGTCCGACGGTGAGCGCGCGGCGCATGTTCCCGTCGACGAGGCTAACCGCCGCCTCTCTTGAGTGTCAAGAAAGCTTCGGCTAGCGTCGGCGCATGTCCTACAGCGAGATCCTCTACGACGTCGCCGGCGCCACCGCGCGCGTTACGCTCAATCGGCCCGACAAGCGCAACCCGCTCGGTCCGACGACCATCGGCGAGCTCCTTCACGCGCTCGATCGCGCCAAGGAAGACGACGCCGTGCGCGTCATCGTGCTCACCGGCGCCGGCAAGGTGTTCTCGGCCGGCGGCGATCTATCGTCGATGGCGTCGACGGGCTCGGGCGGCACGCCGCTGCAAGCGAGCGGCTCGACGACGACCAAGCCGGGCACGTTCGTCGATCTCAACCTCGCGCTCACCAAGGTCGGCAAGCCGACCATCGCGATGGTCAACGGCCACGCGCTCGCCGGCGGCCTCGGGCTCGTGGTCGCCTGCGACGTGGCCATCGCCGCCGACGACGCGCAGCTCGGCACGCCCGAGATCAACGTCGGGCTGTGGCCGATGATGATCATGGCGACGATCTTCCGCAACGTGCCGCGCAAGCGCGGGCTCGAGCTCATCATGACGGGCGACAAGATCTCGGCCGCGCAAGCGGCGGAGATGGGGCTCATCACGCGCGCGGTACCGCGCGATCGCTTGCAGGCGGAGGTCGACGCGCTCGCCGAGAAGCTGGCCGGCAAGTCGCCGGTGGTGATGCGCATGGGACTCGAGGCGTTCTATCGTGTGCAGGACCTGGAGCTCGAGCCGGCGCTGCAGCATCTGCAGGCGCAGCTCGTCGCCGTGCTCGGCACCGAGGACGCGCGCGAGGGGCTGATGGCTTTTCTCGAGAAGCGCGCGCCGGTGTGGAAGGGGCGCTGAATTGGTTTAACCAATTCGCGTCAGCGCGGATCGGCGCAGCAGCGAAAGCCGGTCGAGTAGTCGTGGTAGCTCTGCGCGTGCGCCGTGGTCGCGTAGAGGCAGCCGTGGCCGTTGATGGTGGCGTCGACGAAGAAGCCGCCCTTGAAGATGCCGTTGCCGCTGCCGGTCGTCGCCGAGATCCA
>DASXOU010000391.1:0-19777 GCA_036494045.1 Polyangia bacterium
CGGCGCCACTTCCTCTTCTTCTTCTTCCTCTTCTTCGTGAACCGGGAAGATGAGCGCGATCGTGCGCGTCAGGATGCCGAGCGTGCCGCGCGCGCCGGCGACGAGGCCGCGGCCGGCCTGCGCGAGCAGCGACGGGAACGCGCGGAACGACAGCGACGTCGACAGCACCAGCGACACCGCGAGCAGCACCACGCCGGCGAGGAACGCGCCGACGCGTCCGATGAACGCGACCAGGAGCTCCGCGCCGTATTCGCCGAGCGCGCCGCCCGGCCCGATGCCGCGAAGCCGGTGCGCGCCGAGCGCGAGATGCAGCAGCATCGCAAACGAGACGCCGATGCCGAGCGCGGCCCAGAAGCCGACCGACTTTACGCGCACCGGCTGCCCTTGCAAGCAGCGCAGCGCCGCGAAGCCGAGCCCGAGCGCGGCGAGATACGCGCCGACACCGACGAGCGCGTAGACGCCGAGCCCGACGGTGGCGCCGCACGGACCCATCAGCCGTCCGTCGCCGAGCTGCAGCGACGCGACGCTGAGGCCGACGAAGATCGCCAGGCCGAGCAGAACGATCCCGAAGACCTCACGCCCACGCGAACCCGATGACGATGCGCCGAGCGCACGTTCAGAACGAGAACCCATGATGTAGGATATTCACGCACGTATGCCCACCTGTCAAATTATCGCGCGAGCGGGTACGCTAAGCTGCCGTGCGGCTTCGACTTTGCGCCCTGCTTCTCGCCTGCGTCGCCGGCTGCGGCGTCTCGCAGGCGGAGTACAACACGCGAGTCACGGAGCTCGAGAAGGCGCAGTCCGAGCTCGGGCAGACGCAGAACCAGCTCGGCGCCTCGCACGCGCGCGAGGATCAGTTGAAGAAGGAGCGCGACGACCGCGATGATCAGATCGCGCAGCTGCACTCGGATGCGGCCAAGCTCGCGGTCAACTTGCAGGCGACGCAGCACGAGATGGAGTCGCTCAGGCGCGTGCACGCGCAGGCCGAGCAGCGCAACGAGCTCTATCGCGCGCTGGTGGCGCGGCTGCGCGACGCCATCGGCGCCGGCACGCTCGCGGTCGAGGTGCGCAAGGGCAAGATGCTGGTCAAGCTCGGCGACGCGATCCTCTTCGATCCCGGGCAGGCGACGCTCAAGCCCGACGGCCAGCGCGCGCTCCGGCAGGTGGCGCTGGCGCTGAAGGAGATCCCCGAGCGTGACTTTCTCGTCGCCGGGCACACCGACAATCGGCCCATCAAGAACTCGCCTTATGCGTCGAACTGGGAATTGTCGACGGCGCGCGCGGTCGTGGTCGTGCGCTTTCTGCAGTCGGAGGGCGTCGATCCGCGGCGGCTGGCGGCGGCGGGCTACTCGGAGTTCGACGCGCTCGCGGAGAACGACAGCGACGCGGGGCGCGCGCTCAATCGGCGCATCGAGGTGGTGGTGATGCCGCGCATCGACGAGCTGCCGCAGATCGACATCACCGAGCCGCAAGCGGAGACGCCGACTCCGGCGCCGACGGCGCCGACCGCGCCACCGACGGCACCGGCGGCGCCGATGGCACCACCGACGGCACCCGCGGCACCGACGGCGGCGGCGCCGGTGACGCCATGACCAACGGCGCGATCACCGGCGCCATCGCGGCCGCCTCGCTCGTCGTCGGCAGCGTGCTGGCGATCCCGTGGTGGCGGCATCATCGCATCGAGACGCTGAACCACGAGGTCGAGCTCGTGTGCGGCGACGATGCGCTCGAGCTGCGCAACGCCGGCGACGCCAAGACGGTGACGCTCGAGGACGTCTGGGAAAACGATCACGGCACCAAGCCGGCGCGGAAGATCGAGCGGCTCGGCGCGCCGACGCAGATCGCGATCGCGGCCAAGGGCACGGCGCGGGTCGCGCTCGTCGCGGTCGCCAGCCGATGCGCGGCGCCGTGGTGCTGGACGATGGTGCGCTACGCCTGGAACGACGACGACGACGTGCTCATCTCGGGGACGCGGGAGTGCGTACGAGCAGCACCAGCGACGCCGACGCCGCCGCTGCCAGCGACGCCGACACGGTGAACGCCACGAGCGCGCCGAAGCGATCGGCGAGCGCGCCGAACGCCATCGACGCGGGCAGCGCGGCGACGCCGATGACGGCGTTGAACCAGCCGAAGGCGCGGCCGCGCGCGCCCGCGGGGACGAGATCGGCGACCAGCGCCTTCTCGCTGCCCTCGACGAGCGCGTAGTAGACGCCGTAGACGACGAAGAGCGCCCAGATCTGCCAGGCGCGCGAGGCCAGGCCGAACAAGAGATACGTGACGGCGTAGAGCGACCAGCCGGCGATGATGACGCGACGGCGGCCGAGGCGATCGGAGAGCGCGCCGCCCCAGGTCGAGAGCGCGGCCTTGGTGCCGTTGTGCGCCATCCACAGCATCGGGATCCAGGCGACCGGGACGCCGCACTGCTGGCCGCGCAAGAGCAGAAACGCGTCGGACGAGTTGCCGAGGCCGAAGAGCCCGACGCAGACGAGGTAGCGGCGCAGGGTCGGGCTGAAGCGCGCGTCGCTCCTGCCGTTGCGCGCGGGCTCGTCGCTACCGTCGCTGCGCTGCGATTCCTTGACGCCGAAGACGAGCGTGACCATGGCGAGCGCGCCGGGGATGGCGGCGAACCAGAAGACGCTGCGCATGCGCACGCCGACGGCGAGCAGCGCGGTGGCGACGAGCGGACCGACGAGCGCGCCGGCGTTGTCCATCGCCTGGTGGAAGCCGTAGGCGCGGCCGCGCTGCGACGGCTCGGTGGCGTCGGCGAGGAGCGCGTCGCGCGGGCTCGAACGCAAGCCCTTGCCGAAGCGATCGGCGACGCGCGTGGCGAGCACGTGCCACGGATGGGTGGCGAAGCCGACGATCGGGCGCACCAGCGACGAGATGCCGTAGCCGAGGACCACGAGCGGCTTTCTGCGCGCGAGGCGATCGGAGATGCGGCCCGAGACCAGCTTGAGCAGCGACGCGGTGGCTTCGGCGGCGCCTTCGACGGCGCCGATGAAGGTGCGCGGCGCGTGCAAGACGTCGGCGAGGAACAGCGGCAGGAGCGGGTAGATCATCTCGGTGCCGACGTCGGTGAGGAGCGAGACGACGCCGAACCAGACCACCAGCGCCGGCAGCTTGGGGCGCTTCACGGAGTCCAGTTGGTCCACCACCAGCGCTTGCCGCGGCGCTCGAATTCCAGATGCGCGCGATGGCCGGCGCCAGAGTCGGGCTCGAGCAGCCCAGGCTCGCCGCCGCAGACGACGAGCTCGGTGGTGCGGCCGCGGCAGTCGCCGAGAACGCCGGCGAGCCCGTCGAGATCGGCGCTGCGCGTCTTCCAGTCGGCGATCGCCTGCGCGGCGGCGACGGCGTGCGTGCCGTCGCGAAAGCGCGGCGCGACCAGCTTCTCGAGCGCGGCGAAGTCGTGCGCGTCGATGGCGGCGCGCACGTTTTCGATCGCCGCCGCGGCGCTCGGCGGCAGCGGCACGATGCGATCTTTGTTGGCGAACGCCGGCGTGGCGACGAGCGCGAGCGCGAGGACGCTACTCTTCTTCATCGGCCGCTTCTTCTTCGCTGGCGATCTCTTCGAGCTCTTCGGCGGCCGCGTCCTCGGCCACGTCGGTCTGCTCGGGCTCCGCCGCTGGGCTGTCGACGGGCGCCGGTGGGCTGTCCCCTTGAAAATATCGAACGACGGCCTCCGCCGCCGCGCGCGACATCCCCGGCGCCTGAAGCAATTCCTCGACGGTAGCGGCGCGCACCTTCTTGAGCGAGCCGAAGTGCTTGAGCAGCTCGCGCTTGCGCTTCTGCCCCACGCCGGGCACGTCCTCGAGCGCCGAGCGCAGCGTCCGCCGCCGGCGCAGCTTCTTGTGGAACGTGACGGCGAAGCGATGCGCCTCGTCGCGGATGCGCGCCAGCATCAGCATCTCGGCCGAGTTCGGCCGCAGCTTCATCGGATCCTTGGCGTTCATGCGAAACACGCGATCGGGCTGCTTGTCGCCCTTCTCGTCCTCACGCTCTTTCGCGAGCGCGCACACGTCCATGCCGTTCATGCCGATGTCGATCTGCGCGTCGCGCAGCGCCGCGACGGCGGTGCCGAGCTGTCCCTTGCCGCCGTCGATGACGAGGAGGTCGGGCGTGACCCATCCTTTTTTGGGCTCGCCCGCTTTGGCTTCGGCGCTCTTGCTGCGGCGAAAACGTCGCGAGAGCACCTCGTACATCGAGGCGAAGTCGTCGTTGGTCGCGCTCTTGACCTTGAAGGTGCGGTACTCGCTCTTGGCCGGCTCGCCGTCGAGGAACACCACCATCGACGCCACCGTCGCGGTGCCCTGGATGTGCGAGATGTCGAAGCACTCGATGCGCCGCGGCAGCCGCTTGAGGCTCATGCGCTGCTGCAGCTTCTCCAGCGCCGCTTCCGCGTCGCGCGACTTGTCGCGCCGCGTGACGAACGACGACGCCGCGTTCTTCTGCGCCAGCGTGATGAGATCGTGGCGCTGCCCGCGCTGCGGCGCCATCACCTCGACGCCGCGACGCTCGCCGCGCTTCTCGGTGAGCCACTCCGACTTGGTCTTGGCGTCGTCGACGGCTTCGGGCAAGAGAACCTCGTCGGGGATGAAGGCGCCGAGGTCGTAGTAGAGCGAGACGAACGACGACAGGATCTCCTGCGTCGGGAACTCTTGCCCCTTGAGCGAGAAGTTGCGCCGCCCGAGCAGCTTGCCGTTGCGAATCGAGAGCACGACCATCTCGACGAACTCGCCCTCGCGATAGAAGCCGAAGACGTCCTGGTCGCGGAAGTCCGACGAGACCACGCGCTGCTCCTCGAGCGTGCGCTCGAGCGCCTTGACCTGATCGCGCACGGCGCCGGCGATCTCGTAGCGCTCGTCGCGCGCCGCTTCCTTCATGCGCGTGTCGAGGCGGCGCAGCAATTCGTCATCCTTGCCGTCGAGGAAGAGCGCGACGTCCTGCACCTGCTTGCCATATTCCTCGTCGGTGACGGGAAAGACGCAGGGCGCGTCGCAGCGCTTGATCTGATATTGCAGGCACGGCCGCTTGCGCGAGTGGAGCACGTGATCGGTGCAGGTGCGCAGCTTGAAGTGGCGATTGACGACGGCGAGCGTGGCGCGGCATGAGGTCGCCGAATGATAGGGCCCGAAATATTTGGCGCCGTCGGTGCCGATGCGCCGCGTGACCTCCAGCCGGGGAAAGCGCGCTTTCGGATCGAGGCGCAAGACGAGGAAGTTCTTGTCGTCGGCGAGCTTGACGTTGAAGCGCGGCTGATGCTGCTTGATGAGCGTGTTCTCGAGAAGCAGCGCCTCCTTCTCGTTGTTGACGATCACCGTCTCGATGTCGCCGAGGATGCGGCCGAGCAGCGGCACGAAGTCGCGCGTGTCGGTCTGGTTGAAGTACGAGCGCACGCGCGCTTTGAGGTTGGTCGCCTTGCCGACGTAGATGATGCGGCCCTTGCGGTCCTTCATCAGGTACACGCCGGGCTCGGTCGACACGCGGCCGAGGATCTCCTTGCAGCGATCCGAGATCTCGGCGTCGGTGGCGTCGAGCAGCTCCATCTGCTCGCCGGTATGTTTCTGCGCGCGTCCCACGCCTTACGTAGTCTAGCGTAAGACGGAGAGGTCGATGGCGCCCTGCCAGCCGTCCATGGCGACGATCGTCTTTTCGCCCTTGCGCGGATCGATGCGCCACAGCTTTCCGGCGACGGTGACGGCGTAGAGCGCGTGATCGCCGTAAGCGAGCGCGAGCGTGCCCCACCAGTCGCCGATCGGCAGGATGTGCTGCTTGGAAGTCGGGCGATCGATCTCGACGAGCGGGCCGGCCTTGGTGGCGACGTAGAGCTTGCCGTCGCCGGCGGCCATCGCGATCGGCCGTCCGTCGACGTGCCACAGGTTGGGCGTGCCGATCTGCAGGATCGTGCCTTCGTCCTCGTCGAACACGGCGGCGCCGTCGGCGGCGATGAGGTGCACGTGCCCGTCGATCAAGATGAGGTTGCGACGGCCGCGCGTGAGCTCGACCTCGCTGACGCCGCCGGCGTCGAGCGTCCACAGCGACGCGCCGCCGGCGAGCGCGCGCACGTCATCGAAGCGGCCAGGGATGGGCTTGCCGTCGACGAGAATACGGCCGCCGGCGAGCACGGCGACGCGCCCGTCGCTGAGCGTGGCGACCGCGATCGCGCGCGCGAACGTGGCGGTCGTGTCATGATGCCCGTCGAAGCGATGAACGACGCCGTCGCGCGTGAGCACGAGCAGAAGAAGCGGAATCAGCCGCGCCAGCATCCGACCACAGGCTTAGCATGAACCGGCATCCGCTCGCGTCGGCGACGGCGCTCATGACCACGGCGGCGCTGCTCTTTAGCGTCATGGCCATCCTCGCCAAGGGCGCGGCTGCGCGGCTGCCCGGCCCGGAGATCGCGTTCGTGCGCTTCTCGGTCGGGCTCGTCGCCGTCGGCATCGCCGCCACGCGCATGCGGTTGCGCGCGCACAATTGGCGCGGCCTCGGCTTGCGCGGCGTCTTCGGCGGCAGCGCGGTGCTCTGTTATTTCTTGGCGATCCAGCATCTGACCGTCGGCATGGCGACGCTGCTCAACTACACGGCGCCGGTGTTCGCGGCGCTGTGGGCGTGGCTGTTTCTCGGCGAGCGGATCGCGCTCGGTACGCTGGGCGCGCTCGCCGTCACCACCGCTGGCGTCGCCGTCGTGATCGTGGCCAACGCGCCGCCCGGGGCCGTCGCGCTGGGGCCGTGGCAGTGCGTCGGCATCTTGTCGGCGGTGCTCTCGGGCGCGGCGATAGCGACCATCCGCGAGGTGCGCAAGACCGACGGCGCGTGGGAGATCTTCGCCGCCTTCTGCGTCGCGGGCGCGCTCTTCACCGGCGTGCCGGCGGCGCGCCACCCGATCGCGCCGACGGCGACGGAGTGGCTGCTGCTCGGCGGCGTCGGCGTCACCAGCGTGGTGGCGCAGCTGTCGATGACGCAGGCGCTGCGCGATCTGCCGGCGGCGGCGGCGGGCGTGCTGTTTCAGCTGACGCCGGTGTCGGTGATGGTGCTCGGGCGCTTCATCTACGGCGAGCGGCCGAACGCGCTCGCCATCGGCGGCGCGGCGGTGACCTTGAGCGGCGTCATCTGGGGCGCCTATTTGTCGGCCGCGCCGCAGCGCGTGCAGCCGGTGCCGCCGGAGGAGCCATGAGGCGGGCGCTGGTCGTGCTCGCGCTCGCAGCGACGGCGAGCGGCTGCGCGGCGTCCGCGTTTCGCGAGCGCACTACGCCTTTTCCGCCGTCGACGCCGCGCACGGTGCCGTGGACGCTCAACCACGAGCTCCTCATGCCCGAGACGCGGCGCATCGTCGTCGCCGTCGAGCTCGTGGCCGGCCACGCGCCCGAACGCAGCGCGCTCGATCGCTTGTGCGCCGTCGCTGCGCGCTACGGCGAGCGTCCCGCGACGTGGAGCGCGGGTCCGCTGCCGCCGACGCTCGACTGGCACACGAGCTACGTGCTCGTGCGCTACGTCGGCGATCGACTGCCGATGTGGGGACAATCGTACGAACGACGCGTGGGCTCGCGCACTGTCTACGTCATCGAGATCAACCAGGAGCGCCACCGGCAGTGGAAGTGGTTCCTGCCCGAGCGCCACCTCGAGGCGCAGACGCTGATCCACGAATACGGCCATCACCTCGGCCTGCCGACATGGGACCACGGCTACTATCGCGACTATCCCGACTTCAGCGACGGCGCGCACTGCGTGAACCCCGACTGCGCGCTGTCGAAGCCGCGTGCCCGTGCGCTCTTGTACGGCTTGTGGCACGTCGCGCTCGCGCGCCATTACCTCGAGGATTACTGCGCGCAGTGCCGCGCCGCCATCGCCGCCGCCAAGGCGTATTGGCGTCAGAGGGCGCGTCGATATCGCAGCTCGTGACGCGCGGCTCCGTCGCGCTCGTAGTCCTTGCGCGCACCGTCGGCGCGCCAGCCGGCGATCTCGTAAAAGCGACGAGCGCGCGCGTTCTGTTCGAGCACCCAGAGCACCGCGTCGGTGAAGCCGTCGGCGCGCAAGGCATCGACCGCGTGCGCGAGCAGCGCGCGGCCGACGCCGCTACCGGTCGCAACCGGCTCGAGGTAGAGCGCGAACAGCATCCCCGTGCTCGCGGGCAGCGTCGCGTCGTCGCTCGGCCCGACGGTGACGAAGCCGACGGCGCGCGCGTCGCGCTCGGCGAGGAACGCGCGGCCCGGATCGCCGGGCGCGAGCAGGCGTCGCCACACGTCGGTCCGCTGCGCGATCCATTCGGCGTCCGACGCCGGTTGCGGCAGGAGCGTCGCGTAGGCCCAGCGATGGCCGTGCACCTGGATCGTCGCGACCGTCTCGGCGTCCTCCGGCGTCGCGCGCCGGATCGTGAGCGCGCCCGCGCTCAGCGGAAGGTGCCGTCGGCGAGCCACAAGTCGCCGCTCCACAGCTGCACCGACGCGATCAGGCCGTCGCCGTCGGGCGCGTAGGTCGCCTCGCCGATCCCGTCGAGCCCCGCCTCGTAGACCACGCGGGTTGCGCCGGTCGCCAGCTCGATCTCCACGACCTCGGCGGTCTTGCGCACGGCCAGCAGCTTCTTGCCGTCGCGCGAGAAGCGCGGGTTGAGCCAATCGCCCGCCGCCAGCGAAGCCGCCAGCGGCGCCGGCGCGCGCCCATCGAGCGTCGTCGACATGAGCACGCGCCCCTTTTCCGTGGGCAGCACGAACACCACGCGATCTTCGGTCGGCGACGCCGCCGGCGACAACGCGCCCGCCGGCGAGATCGCGCGCACCGCGCCGCCGCCGACCGCCACCGCGTACACGCGCGCGCCGCCCTTTTGCCGCGTCGACTCGAACACCAGCGTCTTGCCGTCGAAGCTGAACGCCGGCTCGCCGTCGTCGGCGCTGTCGGTCACGCGCGTGGCCGCGCCGCCGCCCACCGGCGCCACGTGAATCCCCGGCTCGGCGCCGCCGCCGTACGCCAGCCACTTGCCGTCGGGCGACACCGCCGGATTCGACGACGACGCCCCCGCCAGCGGCCGCGACTCGTGTGTCTTGACGTCGTAGATCCACACCTGCACCGCGCCCGCGCGATCGCTCTGGAACGCGACGCGCCGCTCGTCGACGGGCGCGGGCCAGATGTCGCGCCAGTTGCCCGCCGCCATCAGCTGCTCGGGCGGCTTGCCCGGACGCAGCCGCGCGATCACGCTCGACTCGCGGCACGTCGAGTACGCCAGGTGCTTGCCGTCGGGCGAGATGCTGAGCCCGCTCGCCGGCGTGACGTCGCCCGGCACCGTCTCGGCCGCGCCGCCGCCGAACTTGCGCCGCACCAGCTCGTTGGCGTTGGCGTGATGGCGCCCGTAGTAATAGCCGACCTGCGACGGCGCGACCACGAGCCCGATCGAATCGAGCGGCAGCGTCTCGACCGCGCGCGGCGCGCCTCCGCGAGGCAGCTCGCCCACGACCACGACGTTGGCCGCGTACTGCGGCTGCCACAATGCCACGATGTTGCCGTCGGCGAACTGCGCCACGTAGCGCCCGACTGCGCCCGACGGCAGATGCGCCAGCGTCTCTTTTTTCACGCCCTTCGGCTCGATCGTCCAGCGCAGGATCTCGTCGCCCTCGCCGACGATCACCGCGCCGTCGTGCGTCCACGAAGGAAAGCCCGACGCCGCCAGCCCCAGCCGCTCGGGCTTGATCGCGCGATCGCCTTCGATCGGCAGGACGCGGATCTCGCGCCCGTCGTCGCTCGTGTGCACGTACGCGATCGATTTCCCGTCGGGCGAGACCGCGCCGCCGTAATCCCAGCCCGGCTCGTGCGTCAACCGTCCGGTGGTGCCCGACGCGATGTCGAGCGCCAGGAGCTCGTAGTCGTTCTCCATCACGCCGTCGAACACCACGGTCTTGCCGTCGGGCGTGAAGCTCGGATATTCCTCGCAGCCGACGTCGAACGTGATGCGCCGCGTGCCGGTCACCGTCACAGATGGCGGCTCGGGCTTCGGCGGCGGCGGCGGCGCCGGATGCCGCCCGAAAAACGCCCAGCCGCCGACGATGCAGGCGAACGCCACCAGCGCCGCGCCCACCGCCCACACCCGCGGCGTCGACGGCAGCGCCGCCTCGCCGCTGGTGTTGACGCCACCCAGGCGCCGCCGCGCCTGCTTGAGCGCCGCCGCGAACGCGCGCATGTCCGCGTAGCGCACCGATCGATCGCGCGCCAGCGCCTTCAAGACCACCGCGTCGAGCCGCGCCGGGACTCCGCGCGCCGGCGCCGCCTGCGACGGCGGCACGATCGGCTGCGTGCGAATCGCCGCCAGCACCTCGGGAATGAGCGCGCGCTCGAACGGCCGCTTGCCGCAGAGCAGCTCGTAGAGCACGACCCCGAGCGACCAGACCTCGGACTGCTGATCGCCGGGCGCGCCCTCGGTCTGCTCCGGCGCCATGTACACCGGCGTGCCCACGAGCGCGCCCGCCATCGTCAGACTCTCCGACGATGACGGCGACGGCGTCGACAGCGCGGGAAACGCGTGCGCCGCCTCGGCGCCGTGCAGCTCGCGCAGCGCATCGGGGTTGGTCGGCGGCGCACCACCAGAAGAGGCCGGAGCGCCGGACTGCGACGACGAGTCGAGCGTCTCGGCGACGGCCGCGAGATCGGCGACGCCATGCACGCTGCCGCCGTTCGCCGACGACGACGAAGCCGACGCCGCCGCATCCTCGTCCACCTCCGGCGCCGCGCGCAGCTTGGCGAGCCCGAAGTCGAGCACCTTGATGCGCCCATCGTGCGTGCGCATGAGGTTGTCGCTCTTGATGTCGCGATGCAGGATCTCGCGCGCGTGCGCCGTCGCCAGCGCCTCGGCCGCGTCGGCCACCAGCCGCAGCGCCTCCGCCGGCGGAATCCCGCGCCGCGCCAGCTCCGACAGCGGCGCCCCGTCGACGAGCTCCATGACCATGAAGATCTGCCCGTGCCACGACCCGACGTCGTGCACCGTCACGATCCCGGGATGATTGAGCGCGCTCGCCGCCTGCGCCTCACGCAAAAGGCGCGCCTGCATCTTCTGCTCGGACGCGCGCGCCACCGGCAACAGCTTGAGCGCGACCGGCCGCCCCAGCCGCTCGTCGACGGCGCGCCACACCTCGCCCATCGCGCCCTTGCCGAGCCTCGCCACCAGCCGATAGTGCGAGATGCGCTCCATCGCCCCGCAACATTGTACGCCCGCGCTAGCGGGAGTTCAGCGCGATTTACTGGGGCGCTTGGTGCCGACGGCGGCGAAGATGAAGTCGAGGTTGGCCGACAGCCGCTCCTCGAGCAGCTTGTC
This sequence comes from Polyangia bacterium, assembly GCA_036494045.1. Classification (GTDB taxonomy): domain Bacteria; phylum Myxococcota_A; class Polyangia; order Palsa-1104; family Palsa-1104; genus JAQBQH01. The sequence continues at coordinate 11,294 of DASXOU010000391.1, forward strand.
GTCGAGCGCGTCCTTGACGCCGTAGAGCAGCGCCACCTGATTGGCGTCGGCGAAATACGCGATCGTCATGCCGTACACGGTGATGAGGAGCTGCCGCGCGTTGACCGGCTTCAATTCGCCGCGCTCGACCGCGAGCTCGATGAAGTGCACGCCGCGCTCGAAGAGCGGCCGAAAGAAGCTCTCGAACATGGTACGCAGATAACCGCCTTCGCTTCCCAGATCCATCGTCGTCAGCCGCGAGAAGTTCCGGTGGCGCGCGGTGTAATAAAAAAATCCGCGATAGAACTCCTCGAGCACTTCGGCCGCGGGCAATTTCCGCGTCAGGATCTCCTGCGACAGCGCGATCAGCTCGAACAAGATCTTCTGCAACACCGCGCGCAGGAGCTGCTCTTTCGATTGATACCAATAGTAGATCATCGCCTTGTTGACGCCCGCGCGCTCGGCGATCTCGTGCGTGCGCACGCCCGCGAAGCCCTTCTGCGCGAAGAGCTCCTCGGCGACGGCGAGGATCTGCTCTTTGGTGTCGCCGGGAACTTCCGACGACGGCCGCCGCGCGCGACGACCCGCTGGCCCCGGACGCTTGCGCATCAGTGATGGAAGAAGCGGCTGAAGAAGGGGATGTCGTTCTTGAACGTGATGACCAGGATGAAGCCGAGCAGCATGAGCACGCCGACCATGTGGATCGTCTGCTCGACGCGCTCGTTGACGCGCTTGCGCGACACCGCCTCCCAGCCGAGGAACATCAGGCGCCCGCCGTCGAGCCCGGGCACGGGCAAGAGGTTGAAGAGGCCGACGTAGATCGAGATCATCGCGATCAACATGAGCCCCTGACGCGGGCCCTGCTCGATGCGCTTTCGGATCTCCTTGACGATGCCGACCGGCCCCGAGCCCTGCTGCCAGATCTGCTTGAAGCCGCCCTGCCCGATGCTCTCGAGCACGTAGACCGAGTAGCGATAGGGGAACGTCAGTGCCTCTTTGACGCGCGTGCTCGTCGACAGCTGCTCCCAGGTTTGATTGCCGCCGAGCTTGACGCCCATGAGAAAGCCGCTCGAGCCGTTCTTCGCCGGCGTGACGGTGAGCGACATCGGCTTTCCGTTGCGCACGATCTCGACCACGATGGCGCGCCCGTTCGACGCGTTGACAATCGGCAGCACCTGGTTGCCGTCGTCGACCTTGTGACCGTCGACGACTTTGATTTCGTCCTCGGGTTGGAAGCCCGCGGCCATCGCCGGCGACTTGTCGATCACCTCGTCGACGACCGGCGCCTTGCCCAGGCCGGGCACGCCCCACGCGAGGAAGATGCCGATGGTCATGAGCGCAGCGAAGACGTAGTTGGTCGCCGGCCCGGCGAAGATGGTCGCCAGGCGCTGCCACACCGGACGATTGGGATAGGCGCGCGGATCGTCGGCGGCCATGCCCTCTTCGCCCGGGTTCAACCCCGCGATCTGGACGAACCCGCCGAGCGGGATCGCGGCGATCTGATAGATGGTCTCGCCGCGCTTGAAGCTGAACAGCTTGGGACCGAAGCCGATGGAGAAGCGGTCGACGCGCATGCCCGACAGCCGCGCGACGAGAAAATGGCCGCCTTCATGGACGATGATGAGGACGCCGAGCGCCAGGATTGCGAGGGCGAACATCCCCGGCGTTGCCAGAAGATCCATCCCCAAAAGGTAGCATCGGGGGGCGTGGCTTGCTAGCGGGCCGCGGCCGCAAACAGTCGCAGGCGCAGCCACGAGCGCAGCGGCCGACGCTGCGTGCGATGTGTCACGGTACAGTCGAGACCGAGCGAACGCGCGCGTCGCAAGAAGCGCTTCTCGACAGCGACGGGATCGCGGCGGCCGGCGAGCGCGTCGAACGCGCGCCAGGCGCGGGTCCGTCGCATGACGAGGTAGCGCCCGCCCAGCGCCACGACGTCGAGCCCGTCGCGTAGGCGGCCGAGCGCATAGCTGACGGCGCCGAGCGGCGCGTCGGTGCGCGCGTCGGCGAGCACGATGACGCGGCCGCGCGCGCGCTGGCAGGCTTCGCGAAAGCCCGCGCCCTCGGGCGCGTGCAGGACCGCGATCTCGCGAATCTGACGGCGCAGCATGATCGCGACGGCGACGGTGTTGTCACCCGAGCCTTCGTCGGCGACCACGATCTCGGCGCTCAATTGATGCGCCGCCAGATAACGGGCGATGCGGCGAAGCTGGTGCCCGATGCGCTCCTCGTCGTCCAAGGTGCGCACGATGAAGGTCACGTCACAGTCCGGCGACGCGCTCGTCATTACCGCGCGTTCAGTATCTACACACGGATCGTACGAAGGCAACCAGGATTGTGGCGTACCGATTCATTCCACAGCGTCGGCGCGACGTGCGACCAGTCGTGCAGCGGCGCGCGCGCGCGGCAAGCGCTCGACATCGTTGCGCGCAGCTCGGCGTCGTCGCGCAATCGCGTGAGCGCGGGTCCAATTTCTTTGGCGAGGATCGCGACCGAGGCGTCGAGCAGCTCGGGAAGCCCGCCGACCGGCGTCGCGACGATGGGCAGGCCGGCGGCGAGCGCCTCCAACGCCACCGTCGGTGCGCCGTCGACGCGCGAGGGAATCACGAGCGCGTCGGCGCACGCGAGGAGCGCGAGCTTGGCGTCGCCGGCGACATGGCCGAAAAAGCGCACGCGCCTGCCCGCCGCGCGTTTCACGAGAGATTCGCGCTCGGGCCCATCGCCGCCGACGACGAGCGTGGCGCCGTCGGGCAGCGCGTCGATGGCGCGATCGACGCCTTTGTCGTGGATGAGCCGGCCGAGAAACGCGATCACGAAGCCGTCTTTGTCGCCGAAACCGAGCCGCGCGCGCGCCGCCTGCCGCGCTTGCCCGGTCGTCGCCCGCGCGATCGGCATGACGTCGATCGCCATCGGCACCACGCGCCCGGGCGCGCCGTCGACCCGCAACGCATCGGCGACGTAGACGAGATCGGCGCGCCGCGCCAACCGCCGCACCAGCGCCCGCCCGCCCGGCAGCGACGACAAGAGCCGCACGTCCGATCCATGCGCGATCGCCAGATGGCGCGCCCGCCCGCAGGCGTCGGCGACCGCCCCCGACGGCACCAGCCAATGCGACACCACCGCGTCCCAGCCGCTGGCGCGCCGCTTCGCCTCTATTAATAGGTGGGCGCTGAACGCCGCCGCCTCGGCCCAGCGGCCGCGCCGCTTCAAGGCCTCGGGCGCGCCGCCGCGATAGAACAGCGGGCGCGACGCATCCGCGCACACGACGTCGACGTCGCCGACGTTCGCCGCCAGCCAGCGCGAGAACCCCGCCACGAACCCGCCCGCCGCATCGTCGGCGTCGCGCGGATACGACGTCGTCAGGACGCCGACGCGCACTCCGCCTCGACCCGCGTCGCCGCCGGCGCGACCTCGACCGGCGCCGCGCGCTTGGCCAGGATCCGCCGCAGCCACGAGCGCACGAGCACGAACGACATCGGGTACACCACCGTCGTCAGCCGGATCCCCGAGCGCCAGCGCGCGCCGTAGATCGCGCGCACCGGCACGTCGCGCACCTCGAGCCGCGCCGCGTTCAGCCGCGCCAACAGATCGTTCGGATAGCCGTACCGCGGAAACAGCCCGGCGGCGTCGATCACCGTCAGCGCCCGCCGCGACGCCGCGGTGTAGCCGCACTGCGAATCGAACAGGTGCCAATATCCGCTGGTCAGCTTGGTCGCCAGCGACAGCGCCACGTTGCCGACGAGTCGCGTGGCCGGCATCACGCGCCACACGTCGGCGTGCGCGAAGCGGTTGCCCTTGACGTAGTCGGCGCGCCCGGCGACGACGGGCGCGAGCAGCGCCGGCAGATCCGCCGGATCCATTTGCCCGTCGCCGGCCATGACTGCCGCCGCGTCGACGCCGAGCTCGAGCGCGCGCCGATAGCCGGTCGCGATCGCCGCGCCCACGCCGCGGTTGCGCGGATGCTGCAAGACCTCGAGCCCGCGCCGGCGCATCCGCGACGCCTCGAGAAACGTCCGATCGTGCGACGCGTCGTCGACGACGAGCACGTGATCGACCCACGCCGGCACCTCGCGCACGGTGCGCGCGACGTTGAGCTCCTCGTTGAACGCGGGGATGACGACGGCGATACGTAGCTCGTGAACCATGAAGCGAAGAACGTAGCAGATTTTCGCGCACTGAACACTTGACCAATTCGCAGCGCGAACGCATGCTGCGTTTCATGGCCGCCAGCGTGAACAAGGTGATCCTGATCGGCAATCTCGGCGCCAAGCCGGAGCTGAAGTATCTGCCGTCGGGACAAGCGGTGTGCGAGCTGCGCCTCGCCACCAACGAGAGCTTCACCGACAAGAACCAGCAGAAACAAGAGCGCACCGAGTGGCACCGCGTCGTCGTGTGGGGCAAACAGGGCGAGAACTGCGCGCAGTACCTCGACAAGGGCCGCTCCTGCTACGTCGAGGGGCGGCTGCAGACGCGCTCGTGGGACGACAAGACCAGCGGCGAGAAGCGCTACATGACCGAGATCGTCGCCAACACCGTGCAGTTCCTGTCGGGCGGTCCCGGCGGCGGCGCCGGCGGCGGCGGTGCCGGCGGTGGTGGCGGTGGTTACGGCCCGCCGCGCGGTCGCGGCGGTGAAGGCGGCGGCGGCGGCGAGGGCGGCGGCGGCAGCGGCGGCGGCGGCGGCGAATTCGGCGGCCCGCCCAGCGACGACGACATCCCGTTCTAGTCGGTACTTACTTGCCCGCGCGATCCTGAGTGATAGCCTCAAGGATCGTGCGGGCGGCGATCCTTCTCGGCATTTTTCTCGCGGCGACGAGCGCGCTCGCCGCGCCGGCCGCGCCCGCCAAAGACACACCGCCCGAGATCCTCCTGACCTTCGACGACGGCCCCGCCGTCGACAAGACGCCCAGCATCCTCGACACGCTCGACAAGCACGGCATCAAGGCCGTCTTCTTCGTCCTCGGCAACCACTTCCAGGGCAACAGCGCCACCGCCGAGAAAGAGCGCGCGCTCGCCCGCGAAGAGCTGCGCCGCGGCCACGCCGTCGGCAACCACACGATCCATCACTACTTCCTGTGCGGCCACTTCTACATCAAGCAGGCGTGGCAGGAGATCGAGGGCAACGCCAAGCTCATCGAAGACGCCATCGGCCAGCGCCCCGATCTCTTCCGCACGCCCTACGGCGCGCATTGCAAGCAGCTCACCGCGATCCTCGACGGCCTCGGCATCAAGCCGATCGGCTGGGACATCGACCCGCAAGACTGGCGCCTCAAGAACGCGCCCAAGATCGAAGCCTACGTCGAGCGCGCCTTGTCGCGCATGCACTCGGGCCGCGCCATCGTGCTCTTCCACGACATCCAGGCCGCGACCGTGATCGCGCTGCCGCACATCCTCGACTGGCTCGACAAGGAGAACGAGCGCCGCGTCGCCGCCGGCGTCGCGCCGATCAAGATCATCAACTACTCGTATCTTCTGCCCGAGCGCAAGCTGTCGCCGCCGTTCCTCGACGCGCTCGCGCGGGTCTTGTGCGCGCTCGCCAACCACGTCGCGGCGTCACCGATTCGTTTCTGGCCCGGCGCAGGGCCGCAGCTTGCCTGGCCTCCGGGTCAGGTGTAGCTTCCGGCGATGTTCACGATCCGCGAGGTCTTCCCCGACGATCTGCAGGGGCTCCACGCGGTCGCGTCGCACCTCGACACCGTCAACCTGCCCAACGATCGCGCGATCCTCGAGAAGTTGATCGAGCACTCGCGAAAGTCGTTCAACGGCCAGCTCGACGTCTTCAAGCGCGAGTACCTGTTCGTGCTCGTCGACGACGACAAGATCATCGGCACCTCGATGATCCACGCGCAGCACGGCACCCGCCGCGCGCCGCACATCTTCTACGACGTCATGACCGACGAACGCTACTCCGAGACGCTCGACAAGCACTTCATGCACAAGATCTTGCGCATCGGATACAACTACAACGGCCCGACGGAGATCGGCGGGCTCGTGTTGCATCCCGACTATCGGCGCAAGACCGAGGCGCTCGGCAAGTGGCTCTCGTACGTGCGCTTCCTCTACATCGGGCTCCATCGCGCATCGTTCCGCGACGAGGTCTTGTCGGAGCTCTTGCCGCCGCTCGCCGACGACGGCACCTCGCCCTTGTGGGAGGCGCTCGGGCGCCACTTCACGGGCATGTCGTATCAAGAAGCGGATCGCGTGTCGCAGTCGAACAAGGAGTTCATCCGCGCGCTGTTTCCGGCGGACTCGATCTACATCTCGCTGCTCCCGTATTCGGTGCAGGGGCTCATCGGCCAGGTCGGGCCCGAGACCAAGGGCGTCGAGAAGATGCTGCGCCGCATCGGCTTCGAGTACGCCGATCGCATCGATCCGTTCGACGGCGGCCCACACTTCATCGCCAAGACCGACGACATCACGCTGGTCAAGACGACTCGCAGCGCGCGCGCAGTGGCGCTGCCCGCGGATAAAGACGCGGGGCCGCTCGCCGGGTTGGTCTCGGTCGAGCGCGATCGCGCGCCCCATTTTGCTGCGTGCGGCACACGCTTCCGGATCGAGGGCACCGACGTCGGCTTGCCGGCCGCGACCATGAAGCAGCTCGGCCTCGCCGCCGGCGACAGCGTCGGCGTCCTGCCCTTCTGATGCGCGCGTCCGAAGAGCTGGCCGGCGCCGCCGTCGTCGACACCGACGAAAGCTCGCGTCCGCTCGGCGAGCTGTGGCGCGATCGGCCGGCATTGATCTTGTGGGTTCGCCACTTCGGTTGAACCTTCTGCCAGGAGCAGGTGGCCGAGTTGCGGCCCCACGTCGCGGAGCTGAAGCAGATTGGCGTGGACGTTCACGTCGTCGGCTCGGGCACGCCGCAGGAGGCGCGCGCGTTTCAAGAGCACATCCACGCCGAGGATGTGCCCGTCGTCGTCGACCAGGCGCTGGCGAGCTATCGCGCCGCCGGCATGAAGCGCTCGGTGTTCCGCACGCTGCATCCGAAGTCCTGGCTGCACGGCGCAAAGGCGATGGTCGCGCATCCGCAGCGGCGCACCGCCGGCGATCCGTGGCAGCTCGGCGGCGCGATCATCGTTCGCCCCGACGGCAATATCACTTGGCGCTACGTCTCCGACTCGGCCGGCGACCACCCCGCGATCGCCACGCTGCTCGACGAAGCGCGCAAAGCCATCGCGTAGTAAGCTGAGCGCATGCGCGCCGCGCTCGCCGCCGTCGTCGCTGCCACCGTCGCTCTTGGCGGCGTCGCGCGCGCCGAGACGACGACATCGACCACGCAGCAGCGCTTCGCCGCGGCCACGATGCAGGAGGCGCACGGCCAGTTCGCCGAGGCCGCCGCCGCGCTCGAGACGCTCGGCCACGACTCGCCCGCCGACTCGTTCGCGGCCGACGCGCTCTTCGAAGCCGCGCTCGTCTCCGAGGAGCGGCTCGCCGATCCGACGCGCGCGCGCCGCCTCTACGCGGAGGTCGCCGCCAAATATCCGTCGAGCCGCCTCGCCCGCCGCGCCAAAATGCGCGCCGACTTTCTCGCGCGCTCGCTCTCGACCGGCGAGGCGCCGCTGCGCGAGTACGACGACGTCCTGGCCAACGCCGCCGCGCGCCCGCGCGCCGAATCGCGGGCGCGCATGGAAGCGCTGCTGCAAAAGTGGCCCGACTTCGCGCTCGCCGATCGCGCACTCTACTGGCTCGGCCAGCGGCTCGCCGAGGAGCATCGCCTCGACGAGGCCATCGCCCGCTTCGCCGAATGCGAACGGCGCTTCCCGTCGAGCGAGTGGGCGCTGCGCTCCAAGAAGTCGCGCGCCGACATCCTGCTCTCGCGCGGCCATCCCTTCGTCGCGCGCGCGGTCTATCGCGAGCTCTTGGCGTCATCCGATGCGCTCGCCCGCTCCGCCGGCAAGGAAGGGCTCGCCGACTCGGTCACCTGGCTCGTGCGCGGCGTCTTCATCGTCGCCTGCATCCTCTACCTGCTCGCGTTCGCGTGGCTGCAGCTGCGCGTCGTCTCGCCGCGCGCGCGCCTCGCCGTCGTCCCCATCGAGCTCCTCTATTATCTGCCGGTCGCCGTGCTCTTCGTCGCCGCCGCGCTCACCGAGAACCGCGCCATCGGCATCGCCACCAGCGCCATCGCCGTCGGCGGCGCTATCGTCGTGTGGCTGACCTCGGTAGGCCTCAAAGCGCGGCTCGATCGCGGGCCGATGTCGCCGCTGGCGCGCGCCGGGCGCATCGCGGCCATCACGCTCGCCGTCGTCGCGCTCATGTTTCTCGCGGTGCAGGCGACGGGGCTAACGGACGTCGTGGTCGAGACGCTCCGAACGGGTCCCGAGCGGGGCTGACGGCCCGAGGTTCGCCGTCGCCAGGTAGAGCTTGTTGTTCGACGAGTCGACGATCTGCAGCGTCGGCCGCGCCTCGGCGGGCAAGAGGTTGCGCAGCGCATCGAGGCGCACGCGCTCGACGATGAAGAAGACGCGCCGCCCCGCGTGCGACTTGAAGTAGGCCTGCATCTTCTCGACGTTGCGA
>DASXOU010000392.1:0-1561 GCA_036494045.1 Polyangia bacterium
CCGTCGACGCGCGCCAGCTCCTCGATGACGATGGCCACGTCCTGCGTCGACATGCCGGCGCCGCCGAGCGCTTCGGGCGCCTTCATGCCCATGAGGCCGAGCTCGGCGAGCTTGGGCACGAGCGCCGACGGGAACGACTCCTCCTCGTCCCACTTGCGCGCGTGCGGCGCGATCTCCTTGCGTGCAAACTCGCGCACCGTCGAGCGCAGGATCTTTTCCGACTCGCTCTCTTCGAAGTCGAGGCTCATGATCGCTTCGTCACTTGCCCTTCTTGAAGCGCTGCTCCGGCCCGCCGGGCGCGTAGATTTGGATCGCCGTGAGCGGCTCGGTCACCTTCATCGTGTGCGCCTGGTTGGCGGGGATGCGCATCGCGTCGCCCGGCGCGGTCTCGTAGGTCGTCTTGCCCACCGTCGTCGTCGTGCGCCCGTCGATGAAGTAGAGCTCCTCGTCCTGCGTCTGGTGCCTGTGCGACGGAATCGTCGTGCCGGCGTCGGCTTCGATCACGTCGACGGCGAGCTTGGCGCCGCTGCCGTCGAGGAGCAGCTTGGCTGTCGCCTTGCCGCGCTCGATCTTGTACGACTTGGCGTCGTCGGCGTGCAGCACCTTCTGCCCGGTGCCTTCGCCGTGCCCGCGGATCTCGAGGATCTTGAGCGGCTTCTTGTTGGCGGGCGCGATCGCCGGACGATCGGTGTGCGCGCCCAGCCAGAGGACGTCGCCCGCGTTGAGCGTCTCGGCGCCGACCTTGAATCCACCGTCGAGAACGTAGAGCACCAGCTCCTCTTCTTCGTCCTTACGCGACTTGGCCGGCGTCGACACGGTCGCCGGCAGCGTCAGCATCGACAGCGACGCCAGCGGCGCCTCGCCGACCGACTCGTCGTCGATCAAAAAGCGCTGCGGCCCTTGCGACTCCTGCGCCGACATCGGCACGAGCACGCGCTTCTGCCCTTTTTGCAGCGGCTCCGGCTTGAAGACGAGCGGGAACACGACCTGATCGCCCGTCGCCGCTTGCAGCGACGTCAGATCCCACTTCTGCATCCTCGCTTGCAGGCACGGCGCCAGCGACGGCAGCGCCGTCTGATCCTTCAAGACGTCGGCCTTCGACGGATGCTGATCGGCGCCCACCATCACGCGCACGAGCATCTCGCCCTTGACCACGCCGTTGGCCGCCGCGACGCAGCCGAACACGTCGGCCTGGTGCGCGTGCAAGAGATCCTGCACGCGCTTGCCCATGGCCGCGTCGTCATCGGCGGCGAACGCGTTCACCGCGCACAACATCATCACTGTTGCGATCGTTGCGGTCCTCATGCGCCCTCGTGCTTGGGCCGGATGTTGGTCTCGACCCAGTCGATGATCTCTTGCGTCGACGCGCCCGGCTTGAAGATCGCCGAGACGCCGCCCTTCTTCAGCGCGTCCACGTCCTCGTCGGGGATGATGCCGCCGCCGAAGACGAGGATGTCGTTCGCGCCGCGCGTCTTCAGCGCGTCCATGACCGCGGGAAACAGCGTCATGTGCGCGCCCGACATGATCGACAGCCCGACCGCGTCGACCGACTCCTGCACCG
>DASXOU010000393.1:0-9914 GCA_036494045.1 Polyangia bacterium
ATAGCAGCGGAAGCGTCACATCACCGCCAGCACCGATCGGCGTCAAGCACAGTTCAGGATCAACCTACGACGTCCACCAGATCTCCACGCCCACGCTTCATTCCAAACAGCCTGGGGAACGGCCTCCGGCCTCTTTTGTGGATAACTCGACCCCAGGCGCTCGGACACCCCTTCGAGTTACCCACAAAAACGCCCCCAGGCTTTACCAAAGCCCTCGGCTTTTTTTTTTGCGATCCCAGAATCAGATCTGAAGAAGCCAGACCGGAGCAACGAAGAGCGCCACCGCGCTTGACAACTCCCGCCCATAACCGTAATTGTTCGCGCACTTCGATGCCGCTTTCCTTCCCCCCCGAAGCCCAACAGAAGATCGCCGCCATCCGCGCTCGCTACCCCGACGCGCAGGCCGCCTGCCTGCCGGTGCTTCACCTGGCGCAGGACGAGTTCGGCCACCTCTCCGACGAAGCCATCGACGCCGTCGCCGCGGCGCTGCAGCTCACGCCTGCGCACGTCTGGGGCGTCGTCACGTTCTACACGATGTATCACCGCCACCCGACGGGGAAGCACATCCTCATGATGTGCACCAACGTCTCGTGCATGCTGCGCGGCGGCTACGACGTCCTGCACGCGCTCGAATCCAAGCTGGGCATCAAGGCCGGCGAAAACTCGGCCGACGGCGAGTTCACGCTGGTCGAAGAAGAGTGCCTCGCCGCCTGCGCCGACGCGCCCTGCCTCATCGCCGGCGAAAAATATTTCCTGCGCCTCACACCCGAGTCGGCGGTCGCCGCGCTCGACGAGATCAAGAAGATGCCGCCCGACCACAAGCACACCGGCCCGGCTGGCGGGAGTCACTGACGATGCCCGTCACGCTCGAGAACATGCCGAAGCTGGTGATGCGCTTCGTCGGCATCGACGGCGCCAATCACCTCGACGAGGCCACGCGCCGCGGCGTCTACGGCACCTACAAAAAGGCGCTCGCCATGGCGCCCGCCGCCATCGTCGACGAGGTCAAGAAGTCGAACCTGCGCGGCCGCGGCGGCGCAGGCTTTCCGACGGGCCTCAAGTGGTCCTTCATCCCCAAAGACGCCAAGGCGACGTATCTCGTCATCAACGCCGACGAGTCCGAGCCCGGCACCTGCAAGGATCGCGAGCTCCTCTTCTGGGATCCGCACACCCTCATCGAAGGCTGCATCATCTCGTCGTACGCGCTCGGCTGCACGCACGCGTACATCTACATTCGCGGCGAGATGATCCGCGAGCACAAGGTGCTCCAGCGCGCCGTCGACGAAGCCTACGCCGCCGGCCACCTCGGCCACGCGCTCGACAACGCCGCGCGCCCGGGCTGGAAGCTCGACGTCACCGTGCATCGCGGCGCCGGCGCGTACATCTGCGGCGAGGAGACGTCGCTCCTCAACTCGCTCGAGGGCAAGCGCGGCTGGCCGCGCCTGAAGCCGCCGTTCCCCGCGGTCAAGGGCGTGTGGGGCCAGCCGACCATCGTCAACAACGTCGAGACCATCGCCAACATCCCGCACATCATCGAAAAAGGCGGCGCGTGGTTCGCCGAGCTCGGCACGCCGAAGTCGGGCGGCACGCGCATCCTGTGCATGTCGGGCCACCTCAACAAGCCCGGCGTCTACGAATTGCCGATGGGCATCCCGCTGCGCGAGGTGATCGACAAGGTCTGCGACGGCGTCCCCGGCGGCAAGAAGGTCAAGTGCGTCATCCCCGGCGGCTCGTCGATGCCGCCGCTCGACGCGCACGAGCTCGACATCCCGATGGAGTTCGACGCGCTCATGAACGACGAGCGCATCAAGCCCGTCGAGGTCCGCCCCGGCATCAAGTTCGACATGGGCGGCGGCAAGATCCTGCGCACCATGGCCGGCTCGGGCGGCGTCATCGTCATGGACGAGGACACCGATCTCGTCGCCGTCACCGCGCGCATCATGCGCTTCTACGCGCACGAGTCGTGTGGGCAGTGCACGCCGTGCCGCGAAGGCAGCGGCTGGCTGGCGCGCATCACCACGCGCCTGGCCAAAGGCGAAGGGCGACCCGGCGACGTCGACTTGTGCGCGTCCATTGCGCACGGCATCGCCGGCAACACGATTTGTCCGCTCGGTGAAGCGGTGGCGTGGCCGATGCTCGGCTTCCTCACCAAGTTCCGCGGCGAGTTCGAGGCCAAGGTGCGCAAGGATCTGACGCCCGAGAAGCGCGAGGCGCTGACGCAGCCGTCGCTGGTGCAGATCCGCGGCACCGCGTATCAAGGCACCGCCGTTCCGCGAGGCCGCTCGTGAGCGAGCGTCAGCGAGCGAACGTGAGCGTGGCCCGTAGGGCCCGCGGATCGATTTCTTGCTCGCGGGACACCTGGAAGGTGTCCCAGTGAGCCCGGCGCTCGCGCTTCTGCAAGCGGTGCATCAGCCGACGCGCGTCACCGCCGAGCTCACCGCGTCCGACGGCGGCATGGTGCTCACCGGCCCGATCGTCTGGTGGTGGATCCTGGCCGCCTTCACCGTCGTCGGCGCGATCATGACGATCACGCGGCGCAACAACATCGCCGCGGTCATGTCGCTGGTCGCCACCTTCTTCGGCATCGCCGCGATGTACGCGATGCTCTCGGCGCAGTTCCTCGCCGCGCTGCAGGTGCTGGTCTACGCCGGCGCGATCATGACGCTGTTCGTCTTCGTCATCATGGTGCTCAACCGCGACGAAGCGGAGCCGTGGGCGTGGTCGGGCGTGTTCACCAAGATCATCGGTGTGTTCGCGCTCGTCTATCTCGTGACCAAGGTCGGCTATCACCTGTTCGCGGTGGCGCCGGCGCATCCCGAGCAGCCGCCGGCCGACTTCGGCACCGTGGCGCAGATCGGCGAAGTCTTGTTCACCGATTACCTGTTCGTCTTCGAGGCGGTGTCGGTCCTGCTCATCATCGCCGTCGTCGCCGCGGTCGTGGTCGCGCGGGCCGAGCACACGGTCGCGCGCGGCGACGAACAAGAGGCGCCGGCCGCGGGCGACAACGAGGGACATCACGCATGATCCCGATCCATTGGTTCCTCGAGCTCGGCGCCGTGCTCTTCGTCATTGGCTCGCTCGGCGTCATCCTGCGCCGTAACGCGCTCATCATGCTGATGGGCGTCGAGCTGCAGCTCAACGCCGCCAACCTGACGCTGGTCGCGTTCGCGCGCGGACATCACGACGCGCGCGCGCAGGCCTTCGCGTTCATCGTCATCGCCGTCGCCGCGGCCGAGGCCGCCGTCGGTCTCGCCATCGTCGTCGGCATCTTCCGCAACCGGCGCAGCGTCAACGTCGACGAGCTGACGATCATGAAGCACTGAGCGTGCAACGATGACCGCCGACTTCCCACTTCACCTGATTCCCCTTCTGCCGTTCATCGGCGCCGCGATCGCGCTCGTCCTCGGGCGGCGTCTCGGCAACAACATCGTCACGCTCTTGTGCTGCGGCTCCGTCGGTGGCGCGTTCCTCGTCACCGTCAAGGGCGTCTGGACGCTGCACCAGGATCTGCCGCCGTCGGCCGCGCTGGTGGGCCATTTCTTCGACGCGCCGTGGATGAAGGCGGGCGAGCTCACCATCAACTCGGGCCTGGTGATGGATCACCTGGCCGCGGTGTTGTGCCTCGTCGTCACCGGCATCGGCCTGCTCATTCACATCTACTCGACGGCGTACATGGAGCACGACGAGCGCTACACGCGCTTCTTCGCGTTCCTCAACTTGTTCACCGGCTCGATGCTCGTCCTCGTGCTCGGCGACTCCTTGCCGGTCACGTTCGTCGGCTGGGAAGGCGTCGGCCTCTGCTCGTACCTGCTCATCGGCTTCTGGCTCGACAAGGACGCCAACGCGCTCGCGGGCCGCAAGGCGTTCGTCGTCAACCGCATCGGCGACTTCGGCTTCCTGCTCGCGATGTTCATCATCTACTCCAAGACCGGCACGCTGAAGTATTCCGAGCTGCCGAGGTACGCCGACCAGCTGCACGCCATCACCTGGCTCGGGCTGCCGGCGGCGTACTTCATCGGTCTCCTCGTCCTGCTCGGCGCTACCGGCAAGTCGGCGCAGATTCCGCTCTACATCTGGCTGCCCGACGCCATGGCCGGCCCGACGCCGGTCTCGGCGCTCATCCACGCCGCGACCATGGTGACCGCCGGCGTCTACGTGGTCGCGCGCATGCACTTCGTCTTCGAGATCGCGCCGGTCACGCTCGCCGCCGTCGCGGTCATCGGCGCGGCCACGGCGCTCTTCGCCGCAACCATCGGCATCGCGCAGCGCGATCTGAAGAAGGTCCTGGCCTACTCGACGATCTCGCAGCTCGGCTTCATGTTCGTCGGCGTCGGCACGTACATCGCGGGCACGCGCACGTCAAACTACCAGGCCGGCATCTTCCACCTGGTCACGCACGCGTTCTTCAAGGCCGGCCTGTTCCTCGCCGCCGGCTCGGTGCTGCACGGCCTCGCCAACGAAGGCGACATCATGCGCATGGGCGGCCTCAAGAAGTGGATGCCGCACACGCGCTGGACCTTCCTCATCTACTGCTTCGCCATCGCCGGCATCTTCCCGTTCGCCGGCTTCTGGTCGAAGGACGCGATCCTCGGCGGTCTCATCGACGCCAAGTGGCCGACGTCTGGACCGCCGTCCAACTGGTTCGAGCACTACTTCTTCATACCGGGCACGGAGCCCGGGCAGTTCGTCATCAACCTCGGCCACTGGCTCTATCCGGTGCTGCTGCTCGCCGCCGCGTTCACCGCGTTCTACATGTTCCGGCTCTACTTCCTCGTCTTCGAGGGCGAGTATCGCGGCGGCAGCGGCGTCGTCGAGACCCACGGCGACGACGACGCGCACGCGCACGCGCACGACGATCATCACCACGACGATCACGGCCACGGCCCGGCGCACGAGTCGCCGCCGGCGATGACGGTGGTCTTGTGGATCCTCGCCGCCGGCTCGCTGCTCGTGGGCCTGCTCGGCATCCCCGACGTCGTCTGGCCGGGCCGCGATCTGTTCGGCGAGTGGCTTGCGCCGGTGCTGCCCCCGCTCGCGCACGAAGAGAACGTCGGCATGTTCGCGACCTTCGCGCTCATCGCGCTCGGCGTATCGCTGCTCGGCATCGGCTTCGCCTGGCTGCTCTACGGCGACGGCGTCTCGCCGCGGGTCAAGAAGTTCGTCGCCACCTTCCCGTGGCTCTACAAGCTCGTCTTCAACAAGTTCTACATAGACGAGGTCTACGATTTCCTCGTGGTGCGGCCGGTGCGCTTCGTCGCCGTCGCGCTGTGGAAGGCGTTCGACACCGTCATCATCGATCTCATCTTCGTCAACGGCACCGGCTTCATCGTCTCGGGCTTCGGCAAGTTGTCGAAGTACTTCCAGAACGGCGATCTGCAGCGCTACATCGTCGCCGTCATCGTCGGCGGCGCGGTCATCATCGGCGTCGGCACCCACTTCGACGTCTGGTCGGGCGCCAAGTTCGACGCCACCATCGAGGGACGCGACGTGCAAGTGGTGGCGCACGGCGCCGGCCCCACGGCGAAGCGCCTGCAGTATCGCGTCGACTGGAACGGCGACGGCAAGTTCTCGACGACGCAGATGGCGACCACCTTCAAGCACACCTACGACGCCGCCGGCACGCACAAGATCAGCGTCGAGGCGATCGACCCGCGCTGGGGCACCGTGTCGCGTGAATCGCGCACGGTGAAAGTGCAGTAATGCTCACCGTCATCACATTCCTGCCGCTGTTCGGCGCGCTTTTGTGCCTGCTCATGCCGCGCGAAGAGGAGGGCCTGCTTCGCGGCTTCGCCTTCGTGATCGCGCTGGCGACGTTCGGCGCGTCGCTGTTCATGCTCGGCGATTTCAATCCGGCCACGTGGAACCACGTCGTCGACAAGGAGTGGGTGGCCGCGTTCGGCATCCACTTCAAGCTCGGCGTCGACGGCATCTCCTTGTGGCTCGTGCTGCTGACCACGTTCCTCATGCCGATCGTGCTCGTCGCGTCGTGG
Organism: Polyangia bacterium; assembly: GCA_036494045.1. GTDB lineage: Bacteria > Myxococcota_A > Polyangia > Palsa-1104 > Palsa-1104 > JAQBQH01. The sequence goes on from DASXOU010000393.1 coordinate 5,991, forward strand.
AGCTCGATCGAGAAGAAGACGCGCGAGTTCGTCGTCGCCATGCTCATCCTCGAGACCGGGATGATCGGCACGTTCCTGGCGACCGACCTCTTCGTGTTCTACGTGTTCTGGGAAGTGATGTTGATTCCGATGTACTTCATCATCGGAATCTGGGGCGGCGAGCGCAAGCTCTACGCGGCGATCAAGTTCGTGCTCTACACGATGGTCGGCTCGCTCCTGATGATCGTCGCGATCATCTACATCTACATCCGCAACCACGACGCCACCGGCGTGTGGACGTTCGACTACGACACGCTCTTGAAGCTGGTGCTGTCGCCGAAAGAGCAGCTCCTCTGCTTCGGCGCGTTCGCGCTGGCCTTCTGCATCAAGGTGCCGCTGTTCCCGTTCCACACCTGGCTGCCCGACGCCCACGTCGAGGCGCCGACCGCGGGCTCGGTGGTGCTGGCGTCGGTGATGCTGAAGTTCGGCACCTACGGCCTATTGCGCTACGCGATCCCGTTCTTCCCCGACGCGTTCGTGCGCTGCGCCCCGCTCCTCAACACGCTGGCGGTCATCGGCATCATCTACGGCTCGCTCGTCGCCTTCGCGCAGAAGGACGTCAAGAAGCTGATCGCGTACTCGTCGGTGGCGCACCTCGGCTTCGTCGTGCTCGGGCTCAGCATGTGGAACGTCACCGCCGTCGACGGCGCGATGTTCGTCAACCTGTCGCACGGCATCTCGACGGGCGGCCTGTTCCTCTGCATCGGCGTCATCTACGAGCGGCGCCACACGCGCAAGATCGACGAGTTCGGCGGCCTGGCCACGATCATGCCGCGCTACTTCGGCGTCTTCATGGTGATGACGCTGGCGTCGGTCGGCCTGCCGGGCACGTCGGGCTTCGTCGGCGAGTTCCTCACGCTCATCGGCTCGTTCGACGCGTACAAGCACTGGACCGAGCTCGGCGCGCTCTTCCCGCATCCCAAGGCGCTCACCGGCGTGGCCACGCTCGGCGTGATCCTGTCGGCGGTGTACATGCTGTTCCTCTTCCAGAAGATGATGTTCGGGCCGCTGTCGAACCCGCGCAATCGCTCGCTCAAGGATCTGACGGTGCGCGAGTGCGCGTACTTCGCGCCGATGATCGTGGCGGCGCTGTGGCTCGGCATCTATCCGAGCACGTTCCTCTCCGACATCGATCCGGCGGTGCAGAAGACGGTGACGGCGCTGGCGGCCAAGCGCAACACCTACGTCGGCGACGGCGAGGCGCCCAAGGTCGTCGGCGGCGCCCCGACGCCGGTAGCGGCGCCGGGCAGGCCGTCCGTGCCCGGCGAAATGCCGCCGTTGCCGCCGACGCATCCGGCGCTGCCGGGCGCGCCCGGCGGCCGGCCGAGCGGAGCTCAGTGATGGATTTCGACGCGACCCAGTTTTGGACGATTGCGCCGATCACCGCGCTCACCGTGGCGGGCTGCGTGCTCTTGCTACTCGAGGCGTTCGGCTCGGGCCGGCACCGCGCGTATCTCATGCCGTTGACGCTGGCGTCGATCGGCGTGGCGCTGGCGTTCGAGCTCATGGAGTGGCCGGACGCGGCGGCGGGCTACACGTCCTTCCACTCGCTCATCGCCTTCGATCGCTTCGGCATCCTCTTCAGCTGCATCTTCCTCGTCGGCGCGGCGCTGACGGCGATGCTGGCGCCCGCGTTCATGCGCGAGCACCGCTTCGAGTTCGGCGAGTTCTACGCGCTGCTCCTCTTCGCCACCGCGGGCATGATCATCCTGGCGCAGGCCGCCGACCTCGTGACCATCTTCCTCGGCATCGAGACCATGTCGATCGCGGTCTACGTGCTCACCGGATCGTGGCGCCACTCGGCCAAGAGCGCCGAGGGCGCGATGAAGTACTTCATGGTCGGCGCGTTCGCCACCAGCGTGCTCCTCTACGGCATGGCGCTCATCTACGGCGCCGTCGGCTCGACGAGCCTGGCCGAGATCGCGCGCCTGGCGCCGCGCGTGGCGCAGGCGCCGCTGTTCATCGTCGGCTTCCTGCTCGTCCTGGTCGCGCTCGGCTTCAAGATCGCCGCGGTGCCGTTTCACATGTGGGCGCCCGACGCGTACGAAGGCGCGCCCACGCCGGTGACCGCGTTCATGGCGACGACGGTCAAGGCGGCCGGCTTCGCCGTGCTGATCCGCCTGGTCTCGACCGCGTTCTCGCGCACCGAGCTGGCCTACGGCGCCAGCGGCTGGGCGTCGGTCTGCTCGGTGCTCGCGGTCTTGACGATGACGGTCGGCAACCTGGGCGCGCTCCGCCAGGACAACGTCAAGCGCCTGCTCGCGTACTCGTCGATCGCGCACGCCGGGTACCTGCTCGTCGGTGTCGTGGCCATCGCCGTCGTCGGCAACGAAGCGCGCGGCCCGCTGATCTATTACCTCGTTGCCTATACCTTCACGACGGTGGGCGCGTTCGGCGTCGTCGCCTGGATCGGCTCGCGCAACGACGAGCGGCTCAACATCGACGACTGGGCGGGCCTCGCCGGCAAGCACCCCGGCGTGGCGCTGGCGATGACGATCTTCATGCTCTCGCTGGGCGGCATCCCGCCGACGGCGGGCTTTTTCGGCAAGTTCTACGTGTTCCGCGCGGCGCTGGAGAAGCCGGCACTGGCGTGGCTGGTCGTCGTCGCCGTGCTCAACAGCGTGGTGTCGGTCTACTACTACCTGCGCGTGGTCACCGCGATGTACTTCCGCGAGGCCGGCCGCGAAGCGCGTCCTTTGCGCTCGGTCAGCGTCTCGGCGGCGCTGCTCATCGCCTGCGTCGGCGTCCTCATCATCGGCATCCTGCCGACGTGGATTGTCGACCTCGCCACCGCCGGCACCTTCGCGCAATAGTCAGCGGCAATCACGCGGCAAGCAGCTCGTAGTCCTTCGCGATCGCTTCGCACTCGTACTCGTGCATCCACAAGGTCTCGATCATCGACAGCGCGTCGATCGCCACCCAGCGCGCGCAAAATGGGCAGGCGACGGTGCGAATCGGCAAGTGCCACTCGTCTTCCAGCGTAAACCGCATGCTCGACGGAACTTCAAGGCCCGCGCCAACGATGCGCGAATCGCGCCGTACGTCGCCGTGCACTGACTGCGCGCGCCGCACGAGCACGCCGCACGAGCACGCGCTCTCAGCGCACGAGCCGCAACAGAAACGTGCGCGGCGCCATCACCGGCCGCCGCGACGTGAACGGATCCGGCCCCCGCCGACCAATGTGCCGCCGCGCGTTCTCGACGAGATAGACGCGCGCGCACCGCACCTCCGTCGGCGTGCGCAGGATGTGGCCGTGGTAGCGATCCTCGAGCACCTTGCCGTGTCGCCCCATCACGCGGTTGAGCCCTTTGGCGACGCGCACGCCCAGCCCATTCATCCCGCGCGACAACGACCGCTCGCTCTCGGCCTCGACCAAGAGATGCAGATGATTCCCCTGCACCGAATAATGGACGAGCCGAAACCCAAACCGATTGGCCCCACCCCAAAACGCCCGCGACAGCGCGGTGAAGCATCGTCGCGTCCTTAGCTGCCACACGCCCTCGCGCATCCGCCACGTCACATGCACCGGAAACCGCGCCTTCAACACCGGCCGCCTCTGATGCACCACGCCCGCACGCGCCCGCACGCGCCTCCGCCCCGCGCCCTTCCGCGCGCCACCCCAAGTCCGAAACCGAAAGCCAAACTGCTTCGTCTTGATTAGGCATCTTTACCACGACCGCACCCAACCCACAAGCCCAAAACGCACCCGCCGAGGAAGCGGTGCGTAAGACACACGGACGGTGGATGCGAGCACCACCGTCGAGACCCGCCGGCTTCACGATCAGGCCACCGCCGCACAGGAGCGTGCCTTCACTGTCACCGCCCACACGGCTCGAGCACAGCCGTTGCGCAGGACCCCGCACTGTTCAGCAACTGTCTTGTGTG
>DASXOU010000394.1:0-5400 GCA_036494045.1 Polyangia bacterium
GGCGTGTGCAATCGAAACGGCGACGGCGGAGTAGGCGAGCAAAGCGAATCCGATGGTCGATGGTGGACGCATGGTGGCGCGAGACGCTGCAGCTTCGGCGCCAGCGCCTGCGCGCTGCGATCGACGGTTGCGCGCGGCTCACTGTCACCGCGCCGTTCACAAGACGAGCTCGGAGCGTGGCCTGCGATGAAACGACAGCGTGGCTCGGCGCCGGGCGCCGCGCGGAATGGATCGTGCTCGGGACTCGCGCATGCCCCTCGTCCTGACCGGCCTGCTCGTCGCCGCGATCCTCACCGAACGCTGGCTCATTCCCCAGACGCTGTTGTACACGCTGCCCTCCGGTGGCGCGTTCCTGCCGCCGCTGTTGGCCGCTGCATGCGCCACCTGGGTCGCGGCGCGGGCGCTTCGGCGGCAGCTCCGCCCGTTCGACGTGGCCTGGTGTACCGCCTTCATCATCGTTTCGCTGAACCTCGGCGTGCATTTCCTGACGGCGGCGACCTGGTGCGGCTACGGTCCGTGGATCGTCGCGACCGGGCTGCTCATGGCGCTGCGGCCTCCGTCGGACGCCGCGTTTCGGCGCGGCTCCTCCGGCCTGCCCATCATCATCATCGTCCCCGCCGGGCTGCTCGCGTGCAGCGTGATTCTCGACGCCGAGAATCTATGGCACCTCGACAAGGCGTGGCGTCCGGCGGGACTGCTCCTCAACAAGAACTTCGCCGGCGAGTATCTGGCGCTGGCGCTGCCATGGCTGTTCGTCACGGCGTGCGCGTCCCACGCGACTTCGCGACGCTGGCGTGCGGCGGCGCAGGTGGTCCTGTTCGCGGCCGTCGCTGCGCTGGTGGCGACGCGTTGTCGCACGGCCTGGCTGGCCGCGCTCGCCAGCGTCGCGACGATGGCTTGGCTGCGCCGGGCGTCGCTCACGACGACACTACGCGCGGCGATGACGGTCCGTCGCCGCCGACTCACCATCGCGGCGGCGGCGCTGGCGCTCGTGACGGCGTTGGCGCTGCCGACGCGCGTTCAATGGACCTTCGCCGACAAGCGGAACAGCGTCACGACGCTGCAGCACCTCGTCGATTTGAAGTCGAGCAACGCGCGTACGCGCATCGATGAATACGCCGTCACCGCGCGCGTGCTCGCCGAGCGGCATCGCCTGTGGAGCGGCTTCGGCGCTGGACAGTGGAGCCGTCATACGCTGTTCGGCACCTTCGTGCCGCACGTCGACTACGTCCGCGTCCTCTCCGACGGAGGAGCGGCCGCGCTGTTGGCGTTCGCGATCGCGCTGGGGCTGGCCGCGGCCGCGGCCTGGCGGCGGCGCACAACGCATCCCGAGCAACTCGCCTTCATCGTCGCGCTCGTCGTCGACAGCCTCGCCGAGGCGCCGCTGTTCCGCCCCGAATCGATTCCACTCGTCATCGCGGCGCTGACGCTGACTACGGCGCCACAATCCGACGCGCGCAACGTCCTCGGCGTTCACACTCGCGACGCTCTGTGCGCGCCGGCCGTGGAGCTTTCCGCTGGCAACGACCTTGCACCAGCAGCCGCCGTCACGCGTACGACGAGCAGCCTCACGAAGACAACAGATGAACACGGAGGATAGACAAATGTGGAAGCGCAATCGAATCGGAGTCACGTTCCTCTTCGCCGCGGCCGCGCTGATGCCGGCTTGTAGCGGCACCGGCCAGCCGACCTCTGCCGCCGAGCAGCTGGTCCAGACCGCGACGGCGGCCAATCAGCGACTGGCGGGCATGTCGGCACGCCACGAGATCGTCACCGACAAGCTCGTCCAGGAGATCGGGCCGCCGGTCCTCTCGGCGGCGCAGAGCACTTCCGTCGAAGTGCAGTCGCTGGCATCGCTCCTCGAGAACAGTCAGTACACGAGCTATGTCGACACGCTGCAAAAGGGCTTCTCACAGGTCTCGATCTTCGCCGGCTACCTCGGTGTCCCGGCGAAGCTGCTCGCCAAGATCGCGCCGACCGGCGGCGTCCACGTCAACGACTACGAGGGCGGCACCTGCGACGACGACGCCGGCTGCACCGGCGGCACCTGCTCCGAAGATCCGGATGCGGATCCCAACGAGCCTTCCACGGACGACTTCGCCTCCTTCGACGCTTCGAGCTACGACACCTCGGACGCGCCGGAGGCGCGCACGGTGTGCCACTCGGCCGTGACCGTCGCCGAGATCGCGTGCGACCTGCTCTGCTTGCGGAAGTTCTGCCTCAGCAAGACCAAGCGCACCGCCTGCATTGGCGCGTGCACGGTCGCTGCAGCCGTTGCCGGCGGCAAGTGCGACCTCCTCGAGAACGCGACGTAGCAAGCGGTCCACACCGTCGCTGCCCGTCGAGGCATGCGCCGACGATCCTCTGCTACGGCCTGCACCACCGCTCCCCTCCGACAAACCTCCATCGATGACTTCATCCGACCGTTCGCGCGAGCTTCGTGCCGCGCGTCGATTCGTCGTGCGCGGCGCCGACGCTGACTACGACGCCACAATCCGACGCGTGCAACGTCCTCGGCGTTCACAACCGCGACGCTTCGTGCGCGACGGCCGCGCACTTTCCGCTGGCAACGACCTTGCACAAGCCGCCGTCGTCGCGCGCACGACGAGCAGCACCACGAAGACAACGGACGAACACGGAGGATAGACAAATGTGGAAGCGCAATCGAATCGGAGTCACGTTCCTCTTCGCCGCAGCCGCGGTCATGTCGGCTTGTAGCGGCACCGGCCAGCCCACCTCTGCCGCCGAGCAGCTGGTGCAGACCGCGAGCGCCGCCAATCAGCGACTGGCGGGCATGTCGGCACGCCACGAGATCGTGACCGACAAGCTCGTCCAGGAGATCGGGCCGCCGGTCCTCTCGGCGGCGCAGGGCGCCTCCGTCGAGGCCCAGTCGCTGGCATCGCTCTACGAGGGTAGCGAGTACACCAAGTACGTCGACACGCTGCAGAGGGGATTGTCACAGGTCTCGAGCTTCGCCGGCTACCTCGGTGTCCCGTCGAAGCTGCTCGCCAAGATCGCGCCGACGGGCGGCGTCCACGTCAACGACTACGAGGGCGGCACCTGCGACGACGACGCCGGCTGCACCGGCGGCACCTGCTCCGAGGATCCGGATGCGGATCCCAACCAGCCTTCCGACGACATGTCCGCGTCCCTCGACCCTTCGAGCTACGACACCTCGGAGCAGCCGGAGGCGCGCGCGGCGTGTCACGCGGCGACGACCGTCGCCGAGATCGCGTGCGACGTCGTCTGCTGGCGCAAGTTCTGCCTCAGCAAGACCAAGCGCACCGTCTGCATCGCGGCGTGCGCGGCCGTTGCGGCTGGCGCCGACGCCCTGTGCGACAAGATCGAGAACGCGACGTAGGACGTAGCCGGGCAGGCACGGTCGCCCCGACGGTTCCGCTTGGAGCGGATGAATCTCGCGGCCGCACCTGTCTCCGGATGATCCATCTTGCGCGGATGTCGCCGTCGGGGTGCTCGCAGATGGAATCGTCCGATCCACTCGCCACTCAGCGGTGCAGGACACCGATGGTGATGAGCAGCGCGACGAGCACCCCGACGAGCGCCTCGCCCGCCATGACGCCGGCCGCGACCGCCGGCGCCTTGTCGGCGAACGACGAGCGGCGGCGCACGACGATCGCCGTGACGATGGCGCCGAGCAGGATGGCGGCGGCGTAGTAGGCGGGCATCACGAAGCCGATGCCGAGCGCCGTCGGCGAAGGGAGCCGGCGCGCGAAGCGGTACGACTCCACCGCGCCCAAGAGGCAGCCGACGAGCGCAGCGACGACGACGACCACGACGAGCGCGTGCGGCAGCGAGCTACCTCCCGAGACGACCTGCGCCATCGATCGCCACACCTGCGCCGATGGCGCCGGCAGCCGCGCGCTGCCGAGCCCGTACGCGCGCACGAGCAGATCGTAGGCCGGCACCGCGACCACGCCGCCGAGCGCGCAGCCGATGAGGAGCGCGACACGCTGCCTCGGCACCGATGCGCCGAGGTCGTGTCCGGCGCGCAGCACCCACAAGCTCTGCGTCGACTGCGCCGGCGTCGAGGCGACCACCGCGCTGGCGCCGAGGTTGGCGGCGGCATCGTGCGCACCGATGGTCGGCGCCAGCGCCTGCGCGAGCTGGCCCATGGTCCCGATCGGCGCGAAGTCCGACGCGCCGGCGACGCGACCGCAGATCTCCATGGCGACCACGGAGAGCGCCAGCCCCACGAGTGTCTGCAGCGCCGAGACCGCGAACATCAGCCGTCCCATCCAAACGACGATCATGACCGCGCCCGCGACGAGCGCGAACGATCGCAGCGCGCTCGGCGCCGGCAGCCGGGCCGCGCTCACGCGCCGGAGCTGCTGCATCACCGCGCGCCCCGCCGCCGGCAGGTGCGCCGCCGCCGCGCCGACGACGAGCCCGACGCCGGGCCAGATGAGCCAGCTCTCGAAGCTGCCGAAGTCGGTGTCGGCGACGAGGTGGCGCCGCCACAACAGCGGCGCGCCGCCGACCCACGCCAGTACCGCGCCGAGCGCGATGCTCGCCGCCAGCCGCACACCGACGAGCGCGCCGGCGGCCGCCATCACCGGGCTGCAGGCGAGCCCCAGCGTCAGCGTCGCCGAGGCGACGCCGGCGACGCGGCCGGGCAGTGCGAAGAACTGCGGCAACAGCGCCGGCACGCCGTCGCGCAGCCAGGCGATCGCCGCGCTGGCGACGGCGCCGGCCGCCAGCAGCCGCGCGCGCACATCCCGCGTTCCCCGGGCCGCGTGCAACGCCGTGATCACCTGCGCCGTGGCGATGCCGGTGGGAAACGGCAGCCGCTCGGCGACGATGAGCCGCCGCGCCAGCAGCGTCCCGCCGAGCACGCCGAGGACGCCGACGGCGATGGCCCACGCCACGAGCGGCAGGTGCGGCAGCCGATGCCCGAGGAGCTGCAGCGCGGGCAGCGCGCCGAGCAGCCCCGCCGTCGCCGGCATGGCGGCGACCGACGACGCGGTCGCTTGCGAGATGTTGTTCTCGAGCGGCGAGTAGGGCCGGCGCGCGCGCCCGAGGATGGCGAAGGCCACGATCGCCGCGGTGACCGAGCCGCCGTCCCACCAGCCGGTCTTGAGCCCGACGTAGAGATTGGTGACGAGCAGAACGAGCCCGATGAACGCGCCGACGACGACGGCGCGAACGGTCAGCTCGTTCGCCATACATCATTGTATCGTGCGCGCGTCGGACCGGTCGATGCGTCATCTGTGACGCCCTGCGCGACCTGTAACCTGCGCGGTTTCACGTCCGCGCCGACCGTGTGAAGCGAGGAGCCACAGTGGCCCGGTAACGGCGACGCCGCGCGCGAAACGTCACCGCAATTTCGTGCGGCGCGCCTCTTGCTCTGTGCGCACCAACACAAGGGGGTCTTCCTCATGG
>DASXOU010000395.1:0-8213 GCA_036494045.1 Polyangia bacterium
TGATCGACACCACCACCGGCCGCGTGCTCCTGTGGGAGATCGTGCCGGACGGAATTCCGTTCAAGTACGTCAACCGCACGATGGGCAAGAAGCAGCTCGCCGACTTGATCGACGCCTGCTACCGCCAGGGCGGCCAGAAGAAGACCGTGCTCCTCGCCGACAAGCTGCGCACGCTCGGCTACACGCACGCCATGATGGCCGGCATCTCGATCTGCATCGACGACATGAAGATCCCCGACGCCAAGCACCGCGAGCTGTCGGCGGCGACCAAGGAAGTCTCGGAGATCGAAGAGCAGTACACCGAAGGCCTCATCACCGACGGCGAGCGCTACAACAAGGTGGTCGACATCTGGGCCCAGGTGGCCGAGCGCATCGCCAAGGAGATGATGGACGAGATCGGCTCGGAGATCTTGAAGAACGAAGACACCGGCGAAGAGAGGAAGGTGCCCTCGTTCAACCCGATCTTCATCATGGCCGACTCGGGCGCGCGCGGCTCGACCCAGCAGATCAAGCAGCTGGCCGGCATGCGCGGCCTCATGGCCAAGCCGTCGGGCGAGATCATCGAGACGCCGATCACCACGAACTTCCGTGAAGGCCTCTCGGTTCTCCAGTACTTCATCTCGACGCACGGCGCTCGTAAGGGCCTCGCCGATACCGCGCTCAAGACGGCGAACTCGGGCTACCTGACGCGCCGTCTCGTCGACGTCGCCCAGGACGCCATCGTCGCCGACTTCGATTGCGGCACGATGGAAGGCATCGAGATGACTCCGCTCGTCGAGGGCGGCGAGATCATCGAGCAGCTCTCGGACCGCATCCTCGGTCGCATGGCGCTCGAGGACATCGTCGACCCGTACACGGGCGAAGTGCTCGTCGAGCAGAATCAGGAGATCGACGAGGACCGCGTGCGCAAGATCGACGCGGCCGGCATCGACAAAGTGCGCATCCGTTCGGTGCTCACCTGCCAGACCCGCCGCGGCATCTGCGTGGCGTGCTACGGCCGCGACCTCGCTCGCGGCCACGTCGTCAACGTCGGCGAAGCGGTCGGCGTCATCGCCGCGCAGTCGATCGGCGAGCCGGGCACGCAGCTGACGATGCGTACGTTCCACATCGGCGGCATCGGCCAGGTGCGTACGGAGCAGTCGACGCTCGAGTCGCGCAACGAAGGCCACGTGAGGTTCGAGAACCTGCAGGTCGTGGCCAAGCAGGGCTACCTCGTGGCGATGAACCGCCACGGCGAGCTCATCCTCACCGACGACGCCGGCCGCGAGCGCGAGCGCTATGCGCTCACCTACGGCGCCAAGCTCCTCGTCGAGGAAGGGCAGAAGGTTCCGCCGAAGACGCTCTTGTCGGAGTGGGATCCGTTCTCGATGCCGATCCTCACCGAAGTCGGCGGCATCCTGAAGTACGGCGACATCATCGACCAGGTGACGATGCAGGAGCAGCTCGACGAGGTCACCGGCCTCTCGCGCAAGGTCATCATCGAGTCGAAGGACGCCGACACCCGTCCGCGCATCTCGGTCAAGGACGAGCACGGCAAGACCAAGAAGGTCCCGGGCTCGTCGCAGGAGGCGCGTTACTTCCTGCCGGTCGGCGCCAACATCTACGTCAACGACGGCGACCCCGTCGAGGCGGGCGACATCATCGCCAAGATCCCGCGCGAGACCACCAAGACCAAGGACATCACCGGAGGCCTGCCGCGCGTCGCCGAGCTGTTCGAGGCGCGTAAGCCCAAGGAGCACGCGGTCATCTCGGAGATCGACGGCATCGTCTCGTTCGGCAAGGACACCAAGGGCAAGCGCAAGGTGGTCATCACGCCGGAAGTCGGCGAGCCCAAGGAGTACCTGATCTCGAAGGGCAAGCACCTCAGCGTCCGCGAGGGCGACAGGGTGCGCGCCGGCGAGCCGCTCATGGACGGCGCCGCCAACCCGCACGACATCTTGAAGGTACTCGGCGAGAAGGCGCTGGCGAAGTACCTGGTCGACGAAGTCCAGGAGGTCTATCGACTCCAGGGCGTCAAGATCAACGACAAGCACATCGAGACGATCGTGCGGCAGATGTTGCGCCGCATTCGCGTCGCCGATGTCGGCGACACCAACTTCCTCGTCGACGAGCAGGTCGAGCGTCACATCTTCGAGGAGGAGAACGAGCGCATCCTGCAGAAGGGCGGAACGCCGGCCAAGGGCGAGCCGTTGCTGCTCGGCATCACCAAGGCGTCGCTGTCGACCGAGTCGTTCATCTCGGCGTCGTCGTTCCAGGAGACGACCAAGGTGCTCACCGAGGCCGCCATCCAGGGCAAGATCGACTATCTCCGCGGTCTCAAGGAGAACGTCATCATGGGCCGGCTCATCCCCGCCGGCACCGGCCTCGGCGCGTACAAGAAGATGACGGTGCACGTCGACACGCCGACGGAGGCCGAGCTGCCGCCGCTGGTGCAGCCGCCGGTGCCGCCGTCGCCGGAGCCGATCGCAGTCCAAGACGAATAACCGCGAACTGGGGGAATCATGCACAAGGTCCTGCTCGGGCTGTGTCTATCGGCCGGGCTGCTCGCCGGCTGCGGCGGCGTCTCGCCGGTTACGTTCTGCGCCCAATTCGAAGACGAGGTCTGCGCGCGCGTCTACGAGTGCTACGACGACGCGACCAAGATGACGGCGAACTTCGAGGCGACCTACGGCGCTTCGCAGTCGGAGTGCGAGTCGAAGTTGAAGTCGAACAACTGCGCGACGGTCACCGACTCGCACCCGTGCGCGGACAGCTCGACCAAGTATCACGCCGACAAGGCCCAGGACTGCGAGAACGACCTCAAGGCGGCCTCGTGCGCGACCATCACGGGCGGCAACTTCACGTCGGGCAATTGCACCGCCGTTTGCTCCTGATTTCCCCTTGACACCACTCGGTTATTAAGTAGACTGCCAGCCTCTTCCGCGGGGACGTGTGTCCTCGACGGGAAAGTCTTTTTCCGAGAGAAAGTAGCGAGATGCCGACGATCAATCAGCTCGTGAAGTCCGGCCGCGACAAGCAGAAGCGCAAGACCGCTGCGCCTGCGCTCAAGGCCTGCCCGCAGAAGCGTGGCGTGTGCATTCGCGTGTATACCTCGACGCCGAAGAAGCCGAACTCGGCGCTGCGCAAGGTCGCCCGCGTGCGTCTGACCAACGGGATGGAAGTGACGTCGTACATTCCGGGCGAAGGGCACAACCTGCAGGAGCACTCGGTGTGTTTGATCCGCGGCGGCCGCGTGAAGGACCTGCCGGGCGTTCGTTATCACATCGTTCGCGGCACGCTCGACACGGCCGGCGTGACCAACCGTCGCCAGAGCCGCTCGAAGTACGGCGCCAAGCGCCCCAAGTAAGGATTAGACGAAGATGCCTCGTAAGGGTGAAGTTCCGAAGCGTGATTCGCTCCCCGATCCGAAGTACACGGATGCGCCGCTCGACGTGCGCAAGCGGGTGACGAAGTTCATGAACACCGTCATGACCCGCGGCAAGAAGTCGACCGCGGAGGGCATCGTGTACGGCGCGTTCGATCTGATCGAGAACCGCGCCAAGCAGGAGCCGCTCAAGGTGTTCGACGCCGCGCTCAACAACGTCAAGCCGAAGCTGGAAGTGAAGTCGCGCCGCGTTGGTGGCTCGACCTACCAGGTGCCGGTCGACGTGCGGCCGGAGCGCTCGCAGGCGCTCGGCATGCGCTGGCTCGTCATCTACTCTCGCGATCGCGGCGAGAAGACGATGGTCGAGAAGCTCGCCGCCGAGATCCTCGACGCGTCGAACAACCGCGGCAACGCGGTGAAGAAGAAGGAAGACACGCACAAGATGGCGGAAGCGAACAAGGCGTTCGCTCATTACCGCTGGTAGCTTAGGCCTAGTGAACCGGCGCCCGATGGTGGGCGCCGGTTTTGTTTCGAAACATAGGGACTGAAGCAGCGAAGTCGTAGGGGTCCCGCTGGTTAGATGATGCGATTCTCTTCCACGGGGAATCGCACCCTCCAAGCAGCATCGCTCCTACCGCCTCGGTCCTGAAGAAACCCAAGGAAGTCGATCGCGACGACACGACAATGGCTCGTGAGTTCCCCATATCTGCGACCCGGAACATCGGGATCATGGCGCACATCGACGCGGGTAAAACCACGACGACGGAGCGGATCCTGTTCTACACGGGCGTGAACTACAAGATCGGGGAGGTTCACGAAGGCGCCGCGACGATGGATTGGATGGAGCAGGAGCAGGAGCGCGGCATCACGATTACGTCGGCCGCGACGACCTGCTTCTGGCGCGACTCGCGCATCAACATCATCGACACGCCGGGCCACGTCGACTTCACGGTCGAGGTCGAGCGCTCCTTGCGCGTGCTCGACGGCGCGGTCGCGGTCTTCGACGCGGTGGCCGCGGTGCAGCCGCAGTCGGAGACGGTGTGGCGGCAGGCGAACCGCTATCGCGTGCCGCGCATCGCGTTCGTCAACAAGATGGATCGCGTCGGCGCCGACTTCGACAACTGCCTCGGCCAGATCCGCGAGCGCCTTGCGGCCAACCCGATCGCGATCCAGCTGCCGGTCGGCGTCGAGGACGCGTTCCGCGGCGTGGTCGATCTCGTCGAGATGAAGACGGTCTTGTGGCGCGACGAGGAGCTCGGCGCCAAGTTCGACGTCTACGCCATCGACGGGCACCTGCTCGCCGATGCGCGCGCCGCTCGCGACCGCATGATCGAAGCGATCGCCGAAGTCGACGAAGTGGTCATGGCCAGGTTTGTCGCTGGGGAAGAGCCGAGCGCCGACGAGCTAAAGGCCGGACTGCGCCGCGCCACCATCGCGCTCAAGGCAGTGCCGGTCATCTGCGGCTCGGCGTTCAAGAACAAGGGCGTGCAGCCGCTCCTCGACGCCGTCGTCGATTTCCTGCCGTCGCCGGCCGACGTCGCCGCGGTGCAGGGCGTCGATCCCGAGACCGACAAGCCGCAGACGCGCCGCGCCGCCGACGACGAGTCGTTCGCCGCGCTCGCGTTCAAGATCATGAACGACGCGTTCGTCGGTCAGCTGACCTTCTTCCGCGTCTACTCGGGCACGCTCGACGCCGGCTCGACCGTCTACAACGCGACCAAGGGCAAGCGCGAGCGCATCGGGCGCCTCCTTCGCATGCACGCCAACAAGCGCGAGGACATCAAGACCATCGAGGCGGGCAACATCGCCGCCGCCGTCGGCCTGCGCGTCACCACCACGGGCGACACGCTCTGCGACGAGAAGCGGCCGATCATCCTCGAGAAGATGCAGTTCGCCAATCCCGTCATCTCGCAGGCGATCGAGCCGAAGACCAAGGCCGATCAGGACAAGATGGGCCTGGCGCTATCGCGGCTCTCCGTCGAGGACCCGACCTTCCGCGTCCACACCGACGACGAGACCGGCCAGACCATCATCTCGGGCATGGGCGAGCTGCACCTCGAGATCATCGTCGACCGCATGAAGCGCGAGTTCAAAGTCGAAGCCAACGTCGGTAAGCCGCAGGTCGCCTATCGCGAGACCATCACGCAGTCGGTCGTCGAAGAGTACAAGCACATCCGGCAGACCGGCGGCCACGGGCAGTACGGCCACGTGAAGCTCCGCATCGAGCCGAACGAGCGCGGCAAGGGCGTCGTCTTCGCCAACGAGATCGTCGGCGGCGTCATCCCCAAAGAGTTCATCCCCGCCGTCGAAAAGGGCGTCAAGGAGTCGTGCGACCGCGGCATCCTCGCCGGCTTCCCGCTCGTCGACGTCAAGGTCGCGCTCGTCGACGGCAGCTATCACGACGTCGACAGCTCGGCGATGGCCTTCGAGCTCGCCGGCTCGCTCGCCCTGCGCGACGGCGCCCGCCGCGCGCACGCGATCCTGCTGGAGCCGATCATGAAAGTGGAGGTCGTTACCCCCGACCAATACTCGGGGGCCGTGATCGGCGATTTGAGCGCGCGCCGCGGAAAAATCATTGGAATGGCGTCGCAAGGTGGTGTACAGACGGTCGCCGCTGAGGTTCCGCTGTCGCAAATGTTCGGGTACGCGACCGAGGTTCGTTCGGCATCTCAGGGTCGCGCTACGTACACGATGGAGTTTGGAAGCTACGCGCCGGTGCCCTCGACAGTCGCCGAGAGCATCGTGATGCGAATGGGCGCTTAAAGGTCGAAACAGGAGCCGCGAGAATGTCCAAGGAAAAATTCGTTCGCAACAAGCCGCACGTCAACATCGGAACGATTGGTCACGTCGACCACGGCAAGACGACGCTGACCGCGGCGATTACCAAGACGCAGGCCGCCAAGGGCAAGGCGCAGTTCATGGCCTACGACCAGATCGACAAGGCGCCCGAAGAGCGCGAGCGCGGCATCACGATCTCGACGGCGCACGTCGAGTACGAGTCGGACAAGCGCCATTACGCGCACGTCGACTGCCCGGGCCACGCCGACTACATCAAGAACATGATCACCGGAGCCGCGCAGATGGACGGCGCGATCCTGGTTTGCTCGGCGCCCGACGGCCCGATGCCGCAGACGCGTGAGCACATCCTCCTCGGCCGCCAGGTCGGTGTTCCCTCGATCGTCGTCTACCTGAACAAGGTGGACATGATCGGCGCCGCCGATCAGGAGCTGCTCGACCTCGTCGAGATGGAGCTGCGCGAGCTGCTCTCGAAGTACAAGTACCCGGGCGACGACACGCCGATCATCCGCGGCTCGGCGCTCAAGGCGCTCGAGGGTGACACGAGCGAGCTGGGCACGCCGTCGATCCAGAAGCTGCTCGACGCGTGCGACTCGTTCATTCCCGAGCCGGTGCGCGCGCTCGACAAGCCGTTCCTGATGCCGGTCGAAGACGTGTTCACGATCTCGGGCCGCGGCACCGTCGTCACGGGCCGCATCGAGCGCGGCATCATCAAGGTCGGCGAAGAAGTCGAGATCATCGGCTTCCGCGACACGCAGAAGACGACCATCACCGGCGTCGAGATGTTCCGTAAGCTGCTCGATCAGGGGCAGGCGGGCGACAACGTCGGCGCGCTCCTTCGCGGCACCAAGAAGGAAGAGGTCGAGCGCGGCCAGGTTCTCGCCAAGCCGGGCTCGGTGACGCCGCACAAGAAGTTCAAGGCCGAGGTCTACGTCCTCAAGAAGGAAGAGGGCGGGCGCCACACGCCGTTCTTCAACAACTATCGTCCGCAGTTCTACTTCCGGACGACGGATGTCACGGGCAGCGTGAAGCTTCCCGAGAACGTGGAAATGGTCATGCCGGGCGACAACGTCAACATCGACGTCGAGCTCATTACGCCGATCGCCGCCGAAGAAGGGCTGCGTTTCGCCATCCGCGAAGGCGGCCGCACCGTCGGTGCGGGCGTGATCACGAAGATTGTTGAGTAGGGGTAATTGATGACGACGCCGAAGATTCGCATCCGGTTGAAGGCCTATGACCACAAGCTCCTCGACCAATCGGCCGGGGAGATCGTGGACACGGCCAAGCGCACCGGGGCCAAGGTCGCGGGACCGATCCCGCTGCCGACGAAGATCAACAAGTACTGCGTGCTTCGTTCGCCGCACGTCGACAAGAAGTCGCGTGAGCAGTTCGAGATTCGCACGCACAAGCGCCTGCTCGACATCCTCGAGCCGACGCAGCAGACGCTCGACGCGCTGATGAAGCTCGACCTTTCGGCCGGCGTCGACGTCGAGATCAAGACCTGAGGTAGATGATGGCGACTATTGAAGTCAAAAACCTCGACGGCAAGTCCGTCGGCAAAGTGGAGCTCGACGACAGCGTGTTTGGCGTCGAGGTCAACGAGCACCTCTTGTGGGAGGTCGTGAAGGCTCAGCGCGCCAAGCGCCGCGCCGGCACGCACTCGACCAAGCGGCGCGACGAAGTGCGCGGCGGCGGCAAGAAGCCGTTCAAGCAGAAGGGCACCGGCAACGCACGCCAGGGCTCGACGCGCGCGCCGCAGTACGTCGGCGGCGGCAAGGTGTTTACGCCCAAGCCGCGCGACTACGAGTACAACGTGCCGAAGAAGGTCATGGCCGGCGCGCTGCGCTCGGCGTTGTCCTTGCGCGCCAAGGAGCAGAAGGTCGTCGTCGTCGACAGCTTCACGTTCGACGCGCCCAAGACCAAGCTCGTCGACAAGGCGATCAAGACGCTCGGCGGCAAGTCGGCGCTGCTCGTCGACGCCAAGAACGAGACGCTGCGCAAGTCGACGCGCAACCTGCAGCACGCGAAGTATCTCGCCCACGAAGGGCTCAAC
>DASXOU010000396.1:0-3450 GCA_036494045.1 Polyangia bacterium
CCGTCGGCGCGACGCTCTCGTCGCTGGCGCCGCTCTTGTCGGTGCCGTTCGCGCTCATCTATCGTGAAGAGCGCTGGAGCCCGCCGCGCTTCGCCGCCGTCACCGCCACCGTCGCGGGCGTCGTCATCCTCATCGTGGGAGCCTGATCATGCTGAGCGTCCATCTCATGTTCGCCGGACAATGCGAGGAGGCGTTCCGCTTCTACGAGCGCACCTTCGCCGCCTCGCGCCTCACGCTCGTCCGCTATCGCGACACGCCCGCCGCCGCCGACGTGCCTGAGGATTTCCGCGACAAGCTGGTTCACGCCACGCTCGTCATCGGCGGCCAGGAGCTCGCCGGCGCCGACGTCGTGCCCGAGCTCCATCAGTCGATGCGCGGCTTCTCGGTGCTCTTCTCCGCCGCCACGCAGGCTGACGCCGAGCGCATCTTCGCCGCGCTCGCCGACGGCGGCGCCGTCCACATGGCGCTGCAACAGACCTTCTGGTCGCCCGCATTCGGCGTGCTCGTCGATCGCTTCGGCACGCCGTGGGAGATCACGGCGACGGCGGCTTGAGGATCTGCGTCCCCGACGGCGGCGAGAACTTGAACTTGCCGTCGTCGACGCCCTTGTTCTGCTGCACGTCGAGAAAGCTGAGCCGATTGGTCGATCCGTCCTGCCCGTAGATGATGGTCTGGCGCACCTGCCCGCTCTTGCCGTCGATGACGAACACGATGTAGCGATACGCCGCGGTTCCGGTCTTGGGCACCATCTTGAGCGCCAGCGCGTCGGGCGCGAGGCCGTCGACCTTGGTGAAGCTGACGTCGAACTCCTTTGCGAGGTTGCCTTCGCCGAGGAGAAACGACACCTGCGCCGGCAGCGCGTTGTTCTTCAAGTCCTGCTTGTACGCCTGCTCGTCCTCGGGCTGATAGACCCACAGCGTCGCGCCGTCCGACACCATCACCTTCTTCTCCGGCGTCGCGTAGTCCCAACGCATCTTGCCCGGCTTCTTCAGCCACACCTGCCCCGCCGCCTTCGACGGCGCGCGCGACGCCGACGAGAGCTGCTGCTCGAACTTCGCGTGCAGGTCCTTGGTCGAGTCGTAGTACTTCTGCACGCGAGCGACGACCGTCGCCGCCGACTCGTCCGCATGGGCCGCCGGCCCGACGACGGCCAGCGCCGCCACGATCATCATCGTTCGCATGGCGGAAGTATAGACGCACGGGCGGCCCGAAACTTGCGACTTACTTTTTGCAAATGGATCGCCTCACTTCGATGCTGTTGCGGCTCACGCCCGACGAACGCCTCGAGCTTGCCCGCGAAGTCGCCGCGGCCGTCAGCGCCGCCGACGACACCGCCGTCGAAGACGCGTGGATGCGCGCGCTCGAGCGCCGCTTCGGCTCCGACGAGCCCGAGCAGCTCGCGCTGTGGTCGAGCGATCGCGACGCGCGCTGATCGGTTGTTACGCTAGATCGCCTGGGCGAGCACTTCGCGCGGCTTGGCGCCGTTGGGCGCGCCGACGATCCCGTCGCGCTCCATGCGCTCGACCAGCCGCGAGGCGCGATTGAACCCGATCTGCAAGCGCCGCTGAATCATCGACACCGACGCCAGCCGCGTCTCGCACACGAGGCGCACCGCCTGGTCGTACAACGGATCGGCGCCCTCCTCCGCGGTCGCGCCGCCGAGCTCGCCCTCGCCTTCCTCGTCGACGCGCGGCTTCAAGATGTCCATGTCGTAGACCGGCTGCCCCTGCAGCTTCAAAAAGTCGACCATGCGCTTGATCTCGACGTCGGTCACGAGCGCGCCGTGCACGCGTCGGAGCGCCTGCCCGCGATCGGTGAACAGCATGTCGCCCATGCCGAGCAAATTCTCGGCGCCCTGCTGATCCAAGATCGTGCGCGAGTCGATCTTCGACGCCACCTGGAACGCGATCCGCGACGGGAAGTTGGCCTTGATGAGCCCGGTGATCACGTCCACCGACGGCCGCTGCGTCGCCAACAGCAAGTGGATGCCGACCGCGCGCGCCTTCTGCGCGATGCGCGCCACCGACGTCTCGACGTCCTTCGGCGCCACCATCATCAGATCCGCGAACTCGTCGATGATGACCACGATGTACGGCAGCTTGCGCGGCGGCGGCAGCGCCTCGGCGCGCGCCTTCTGCGTCGCCGCGTTGGCCTGCGAGATCTCGTCGCGCACGTCGGCGTTCACCACGCCGCCCGCCTCGCGCACGGCCTCCTCGTTGGCCGCGACCTCCATCTCGTTCTTCGCGCCGTCGTCGCCCTCGACGTAGATCTTGATCTTCTTCGACTCGATCTTGACCGGCCCGTCGGCGAGGATCTTCTCGATCTTCTTGTTGTAGGCCAGGATGTCGCGCACGCCCGACTTCGACACCGCCTCGTAGCGCCGCTCCATCTCGTCGACGGCCCAGCGCAGCGCCAGGTTTGCCTTCTTCGGATCGGTCACCACCGGCAAGAGCAGATGCGGGATGCCCTCGTAGATCGAGAGCTCGACCATCTTCGGGTCGATCATGATCATGCGAACTTCTTCCGGCGTCGAGTTGAACAGGATCGAGCAGATCATCCCGTTCACCGCCACCGACTTGCCCGAGCCGGTGGTGCCGGCGACGAGCAGGTGCGGCATCTTCGCCAGATCGACCGCGACCGGCGCGCCCGCGATGTCCTTTCCGAGCCCGATGGTCAGCTTCGACTTGGCCTTCTGCACGCCTTCGTCGACGAGCACTTCTTTCAAGTACACCGTCGCGCGCGTCTTGTTCGGCACCTCGATGCCGACCGACCCCTTGCCCGGGATCGGCGCGACGATGCGCACGCGCAGCGCCTGCAGCGACATGGCGAGGTCGTTCGACAGCGCCGAGATCTTCGACAGCTTGGTTCCCGGCGCCGGCACGAACTCGTACATCGTGACGACGGGGCCCGGATGGATCTCGGCGACGTTGCCCTTGACGCCGTAGTCGCCGAGCGTGCGCTGCAGCTTGTCGGCGAGCGCCAGCATGGCGGCCTTGTCGATCTTGTCCTCGGCCGCCTCTTCGTAGTCGAGCAGCGACGTGTCGGGCAGGTGATAGCCGCCGGCCGCGGGGATGAAGTCGGGCTTGGGCGCTTCCGGAGTCTTCTGCGCCAGCTCCCGCTTCTTGGTCGCCAGCGGCTCGACGATCTTGGGGCCGAACTCCTCGGGCATCGGCCCGGGCCCTTGGCTGATCTCGGTCTTCTCGTTGTCGATGATCTCGGCCGGAGCGCCCTCCTCCGACGCGCCGACTTGCGGCACCTTGATGATCTGCGGCTCGTCGTCGCGCTTGCGCGACTTCCGCTTCATCTGCGCCATCGCGTCGAGCGCTTTTTCGGCGGCGAGGATGTCGGCCTCGTCGACCTCGGCATCGCCGTCGGCGACGGTGGCGTCCTCTTCCTTCTTGCCGCGCAGCTTCTTCGGCGCCACTTCCTCTTCTTCTTCTTCCTCTTCTT
>DASXOU010000397.1:0-2690 GCA_036494045.1 Polyangia bacterium
CGCGACTTCATCGGCGGCGCGCGCGCCGAGTATCGCTTCTTCGATCGCGTCAACGTCGGCGTGCACGAGGTCGGCGGCATCCAGGCCATCGACGCCACCGCGAGCTCGGCGCGCAACGATTCGTTCTTCTTGTACGGCGGCAGCGTCGACGCGCCCAAGCTGTTGCCGTGGCTCGGGCTCTACTTCGAGGGCGCGGGACAATTGCAGACGCTGTCGGACGCGCGCCACTCCGGCTACGCGCTCTACGGCGCGCTCAACGGCTACTTCGGCGCGCTCACGCTGCAGCTCGAGGTCAAGGACTACGTGCAGTATCAGCCGTGGAAGGCGTCGGTGCCGGGCGGCTACGTCGAGTTCGCGTCGGTGCAGTACATCTCGCCACCGACGGCGGAGCGCGTGCTCACCGAGCTGACGGCGCCGAACTTCGACGTGCGCGGGCCGCGGCTGCGCGCCGATTGGCGCGTCAACGATTGGCTGCTCCTCTACGCGAGCTACGCGTACTTCGAGGACGGCTCGGTGCCGACGTCGCCGCTCACGTTCCACGATCCGTACGGCGGCGCGGAGATTCGTTGGAACCGCGGGCAGTCGCACTTCTTCCCGTCGGGCGGCTATCGGCTCGAGTGGGACGACACGCTGCACGCCGAGCATCAGCACATCGGGCACATCGAGTGGGACGGCACGCAGGCGTTGCCGCACGGGCTTTCGATCGAGACGCAGGGCTTCGTGCTCATCCGGCGCGAGCCGCTGCTGATGGTGCCGCCGTGGACCGAGGGCAACGCGTACGTGGCGCTCAAGTGGACGCCGTTTCTCGTGGCCACGCTCGGCTACGAGTGGACGACGATGCAGTCGACGGCGGCGACGCACAACTACTTCAACGGCGCCTTGCAGTGGAACATCACGACTTCGACGTCGGTGCGCGCGTTCGTCGGCGGCACGCGCGGCGGGCTCAAGTGCATCTCGGGCGTGTGTCGCGTCTTCCCGCCGTTCACCGGCGCGCGGCTCGAGCTGGTGCTGCGCCTGTGAGGTTACGGCGCGGGCTCGCTGCCCGGCGCCACGCGAACCAGGCCGCTGCCGTCGGCGGCGATGCGCAGGATGCCATCGCGAAGCTTCTGTTTGCCGCCGCGGCCGCGGAAGTAGACGGCGCGTCCGTCGCGCGACCAGTCGGGCTCGAGCGCGAGCAGGCCGGGCGGGGTCAAGCGCGTGCGCTTCTTGGCGGCGAGATCGTAGAGCCACAGCGAGCTTTCGTCTTCGCCCTCTTCGACGCTATAGACGAGGCGATTGGCGTCGGTGGGGCAGACGACGTAGCGATCGGCGCTCGAGTGGTCGCCTTCGGGCGCGAGCTCCTTCATCGCGACGGTGCGGGTGACCTTGCCGTCGAGCGCGACCCAATAGACGTTGTCGAGATCGTGGACGAGGATGCCGCGCCCGTCGGGCAGCCAGACGGGCATGAAGACGCCGCCCTTGACGCGGAACACGAGCTTCGGCTCGGCGCGCGTGTGCTCGCGATCGATGGGCGAGCGCATCACCGACCATTCGCCGTCGACCATCTCGCCCCACAGGAGCTGCGTGCCGTCGGGCGAGACGCGCGGCGAGCGCAGGTTGCCGGCGCGCCAGAGCGTGCGCGCGCCGCCGTCGACGTCGGCCTGCAGGATGCCGTCGTTGGTCCAGTAGAAGACGCGTTTGCCGTCGGGAGTGCGCGACGGCTCGCGCCCCTTGTCGAAGAGCACGTAGGCGGCGTCGCCCGATTTGCGCTCGAGCGCGACGCGGCCATTGGCGTGCACGAACGCGAGCTGCATGACGACGGCGGCGGCGAGCATGCGATCAGAGTGCCAGAGCCTCGACGCTGAGGCAGCCGATCAGTTGAAAGCCGAGCAGTTCGCATGCACCCTGAAGGCGGTGACGCGATGAAGCTCGGGATCTGGATCTTGTTGGTTGCGGCCGTCGCGCAGGCGCAGCCGTCGAAGCGGTCGCATGTCGAGAAGAAGCTCGCCGAGGCGCTCCAGGACATCAAGCTGTGCGGCAAGCAGCTCCCCGCGAGCTACGACTGGGCCGCGTTCGACGCGATCGACTACGCGGCGGCGGGCAAGGACAAGAGCGAGGGCTACGGCTACGAGGCGTCGAACATGGAGTACCTGGGGATCGCCATCAACAACAAGTGCAAGGACCCCGACTACAAAGACATGTTCGCGAAGATCGATCAGATCATCTATCGCCCGACCGGCGACAGGGCGATCAGGCTCCAGGCCAAGCTCGACGGCTCCACGCTGATCTTCATCAACAACGTCTTTGGCGGCACGCGCGACGACAACGACTACGAGAGGGCGATCGCGGAAGTGAAGGTCGTGCCGAGCGCCGCGACCGCGCTCGCGAAGGTCGCTCCGCCGGTGGGCAAGGCGTCCTCCGCATGGGACGGCAAGTATCCGATGATGCCGGTGGGTGGGCTCGGCGGGCTGTGCCCGCGCTCGGAGACGGTCGGCGACCTCGTCGTCAAGGGCGGCCGGTTCACGTTCCCGTGGATCGCCGACGACTGGCGCGGCCACTCGATCGACAAGACGATCGACCTCGGGCGCGTGATGGGCCTCGTGCACGCCGACGGTACGGTCGCGACGACCATCGAATGGACGAACCCCGAGCTCGCGTCGCGGCAACCGAATAGCGTGAAGGTCAAGCGCATGCTCGACGCCGTCACCGGT
>DASXOU010000398.1:0-2337 GCA_036494045.1 Polyangia bacterium
ACTGCGCGGACCTGGGCGCGAACTACACCTGCGTGAACAACACCTGCGTGCCCGGCACCGGCGGCGGCGCCTGCGTGGCGAACACCGACTGCGGCGCGAACCAGACCTGCATCAACGGCTTCTGCCACGGCGACTGCACGACGACGGCGGACTGCCCGGCGCACGACGTGTGCGTCGCCAACGTCTGCGTGGCCGACACGAGCCGCACGCCGCAGTGCCACACCAACGCGGATTGCGGCAGCGGCACCGAGTGCGTCAACGCCATCTGCAGCGCGCACTGCTTCACGTCGGACGACTGCCTCATGTGCGGCGCTGGCGGCGAGACCTGCACGATGGGCTACTGCCAGTAATTGTAGAATCGACATAACCAATCGAACGGCGGAGGTGCTGGTCATCTCCGCCGTTTTCTTTTTGTCATTCGTACATGAACCAAACCCACAGCGACGGCGCGAAACCGATCCGCTGTTGCGACGTACCCGTAAACAGGTCTAAAGTCCGCGTCCACAGGAGGAGGAGCACACATGACCGTCAAGGGAGCTATCGTCGCATCCGCAGTTGCTGGTCTCTTCGCTGCCGCTACGCCCGCCATCGTCCACGCCAAGGGTGGCGGGAAGGTGAAGTGCTCGGGTATCAACGACTGCAAGGGCAAGGGCGCCTGCAAGTCGGCCACGAGCTCGTGCAAGGGCATGAACGATTGCAAGGGTAAGGGTTGGATCGAATCTTCTTCGAAGGTGTGCACGTCGAAGAAGGGCACCGTCGTCACCGACAAGTAATAACGAAGCTGTCAGCTTTCAGCCCTCAGCCGTCGGCTCTTCGGAGCGGGCTGATGGCTGGGGGCTGATGGTTGGTGGCTCACATGTTTCCACTCGAGAACATTGGACACGGCGTCGGCCTGCGGACGTCGCACTACGCGACGGTGCTCGAAGAGCATCCGGCCGTCGATTGGTTCGAGTGCATCAGCGAGAACTTCATGGTCGCGGGCGGCAATCCGCGGCGCGTGCTTCGGCAAGTGCGCGAGCGCTATCCCATCGTGCTCCACGGCGTGTCGCTGTCGATCGGCTCGGTCGATCCGCTGAACCCGAAGTACCTCGACGAGCTGGCCGCGCTCGCCGCCGAGACCGAGCCGGCCTGGGTGTCCGATCATCTGTGCTGGTCGAGCATCGGCGGAAACTTCTCGCACGATCTGCTGCCGCTGCCCTACACCGAAGAGGCGCTGGCCCACGTGGCGTCGCGCGTGCGGCAGGTGCAGGACAAGCTCAAGCGGCAGATCCTGATCGAGAACGTCTCTAGTTACGTCACTTTTACGCAAAGTACGCTGACCGAGTGGCAGTTCCTCGCCGAGCTGTGCTCGCGCGCCGACTGCGGGCTGCTCCTCGACGTCAACAACGTCTTCGTCAGCGCCTTCAACCACGGCTTCGACGCCAACCAGTTCATCGACGCCATTCCGGTCGGGCGCGTCGGCCAGATCCATCTCGCCGGCCACAGCGACTATGGCACCCATCTTCTCGACACCCACGATCACTCGGTGTGCGAGGGCGTCTGGGCACTCTATCGCCGCGCCGTCGCCCGCTTCGGCCGCGTGCCGACGCTGGTCGAGTGGGACGATCACATTCCGCCGTTCGCCGAGGTGCTCGCCGAGTCGCGCAAGGCGGCGGCGATCGAGCGCGAGGTCCTCGATGCCCGCGCTGCGTGACACCGAAGAGCTGTTCTGGAAGCTGATCAGCGCGCCGGAAGGCGTCGCCGATGGCTTGCGTCGGATTGACATGAAGTCCGAGGAGCTGGCGCGCATGGTCGCCGGCGACGCGCGGCTCGACGCCGTGCAACGGCTCGACATCTACGCCAACATGTACTTTTGGCGGCTACTCGACATTCTGCGTGGCGACTACAGCTCGGTCGCCGCCGCCGTCGGCGACGACCATTTTCACAACCTCGTCACCGACTACCTCGTCGCCTGCCCGTCGGCGCACCCGTCGGTGCGCAACGTCGGCGTCAAGCTGCCCGGATATCTGAAGACGCACGCGCTCGGCATCGAGCGGCCCTGGCTGGTCGAGCTGGCGCGGCTCGAGCGCGCGCGCGTCGAGCTGTTCGACGGACCCGACGGCGAGCCGCTCACGCTCGACGAGTTGCGCGAGCGCGCTCCCGAGTCGTTCGTATCGCTGCCGCTGCCACTCATTCCGAGCCACTTGTTTCTCGACGTCGGGCACGCCGTCGACGACGTGTTGCGCGCCGCCGAGAACGAGGAGGCGATCGAGCCGCCGGCGGCGGGCGCGCGCACGCTGCTGATCTGGCGCCAGGACGGCACCGTCTTTCACCGTCCGCTCGAGTCGCTCGAGCACG
>DASXOU010000399.1:0-5060 GCA_036494045.1 Polyangia bacterium
TCGCTTGTGCCCCGGCAGATCGAGGCGGAAGTCGTGCGGCCCGGCCGGCAGCTCGATCGTTTGCGGCGTCGGCGCCGCCGATGCGACTCCGTCGATCCAGATGGTCGCGCCCGCCGGCGTCGTCGTCACCGCCACGGTGCCCTTGCCCGCCACGTCGTACTCGAGCCGCGTCTCCGTCACCACCTTCTTCATCTGCGGCGGGAACAGGTTCTTGTTGAACTGCAGCGTCGGCTCGAGCGTCAGATAATGACGCAACGCTCCCCGCGCCTCGTCCGTAGCGCCGTCGAAGAAGTAGACCTTCGACAACAACAGCAACGTCGCCTTCAGCTTCGCCGTCGACCCGTCGCGCTTGACCAGCTCGGGCAGCCACGCGCGATAACGCTCGACCGCCGCGGTCAGGTGCTGCTTCGCCGGCTCGATGTCCATGCCGGAGAACGCCTTGTCGCCCTCGTCGAGGTCGTCGTCGGCCTTCTTCAGCTCGCCCGCGACGTCCTCGGTCGCCTCCGGCATGAGCTCGGCCATCGGGCGGTACACGATACGCCCGTCGCCGGCGAAGGTCTCGGCGACTCCCGCGCGCAGCGGCGCCAACGCCGACGCCGGATTGCCGACGACGTACGCCGTCAGCTTGCCGGCCGGCTCCGCCCCCGCGGTCGCGGCACTCGACGCCGCCAGCGCTGCCACCAGCGCGGCGACGAAGCTTGGATCGCGCACGATGGCATCGTACGCCACTTCACCGTCGCTGTAAAACTCGGCTACGCCGGCCGGATGCTGCGGCGCGGAGGCGGCGGCCGATTCTCCGGCTCGACCGGCCGCGGGTCATGCACCGTCGTCGGCCCCGGCTCCTTCTCGGTGTGCAAGATGCCCTTGTGCACGCGATCGAGGATGGCGTTGATCTCGCCGCCCATGATGAGCATGAGCCCCGACAGATACAGCCACACCAGCAACACAACGACGGTGCCGAGCGCGCCGTAGGTCCGCGCGTACGACGAGAAGTGCGACACGTACAAGCGGAAGCCGATCGACGACACGATCCACGCCAGCACCGCCACCGTCGAGCCCGGCGTGATGAAGCGCCACTTCTGCTTCACGTTCGGCAGAAAATAGTAGATGCACGCCAGCATCGTCATCATCGCCAGCGCCGCCACCGGCCAGCGCAAGACCGCCCAGATCTTGTCGAACGCCCCGCCGAAGCCGAAGAAGCCCCAGATGTGGCGCACGATCTCGGGCCCGACCAGCATCGCCGCCGTCGCCACGATCACCGCGACGACGCCGCCGAGCGTGACCGCGAGCGCGCGCAGCTTCACGCGCCAGGCCGACCGCGTCTCCGACACGTCGTAGGCGCGGTTGAGCGCGGTGATGAGCCCGCTCGCGCCGCCCGACGCCGTCCACAGGGCGAACAGCAGCGTCGACAAAAGCAGCCAGCCGCGCTGCCTGCCGACGATCTCGTGCAGCGTCTGATCGCACAGCTTGGCCACGTCCGCCGGCATCACGCTGTAGAAGGCGCCGATGACCTGCTTGTCGAGCCCGTGCAGCGGCACGTAGCCGAGCAGCGTCAAGAGAAACATCGCGAACGGGAAAATGGCGAGGATCGCGTAGTAGGCGAGCTGCGCCGCCAGGTCGAGCGGCTGGTTGCGGCTGAACGATTCCACGAACTGCCGCGCGAACTCCTTGACGGTCACATGCGGGCGCGGCGCGGGCGAGCTGGTCGCGGCCATGCCGTTTCATGGTGCAACCAATATGCCCCTTACGGCAACCCATGTTAAAACTCGACGGTGGCCGCTGAGCGTGCGCCCGTCCCCGGACCATCGCCGGCACCGCCGCGGCTGGCATGGCACCACGCCAGCGCCGCCGATGTCGCGGCCTATTGGCAATCGGATCTGAGCCGCGGCCTTCAGCCCGCGGAAGCGCGCGAGCGGCTCGATCGGATCGGGCGCAACCGCTTGCCCGAGGAGCCGCCAGAGCCAATCTGGAAGAAGGTCGTGGCGCAGGTCTCCGACTTCACGGTGCTGGCGCTCCTCGGAGCCGCCGCCATCGCCGCCGGGCTCGGCCTGTTCGCCTCGTCGCCGTCGGCGTCGTTCATGGAGCGCTTCGGGGATTCGATCGCCATCCTCGCCATCGTCGTGGTCAACGCCGCGCTCGGCCTCATGCAGGAGCGCCGCGCCGAACGCGCGCTGCACGCGCTGCGCGGCATGACTGCGCCGACCGCGCGCCTGGTGCGCGCCGGCAAGACGCTCGACGTGCCGTCGGAAGAAGTGGTCGCCGGCGATCTGGTGCTGCTCGAGGACGGCGATCGCGTGGTCGCCGACATCCGGCTCATCGAAGCGCACGACTTCGAGCTCGACGAAGCGCCGCTCACCGGCGAGAGCCTGCCGGTCGTGAAGGATCCCAACGCCACGCTCGCCGCCGACACCCCGCTCGCCGATCGGCGGACGATGGCGTTCATGGGCACGCGCGTCTCGCGCGGGCGGGCGCGCGGCATCGTCGCCAACACCGGCACCTACACCGAGCTCGGCGCCATCGCCGGCATGCTCGCGCGCGTCGAGCCGGAGGAGACGCCGCTCGAGCAGGATCTCGAGCGCTTCGGCCAGCGCGTCGTCCTCGGCTGCATCGCCGTCTCGGCGCTGGTGTTCGCCGCCGGCTTCTTCTTGTCGAAGTCGCCGCCGCGCGAATTGTTCCTGGTCGCAGTCGCTCTCGCGGTCGCCGCCATCCCCGAAGGGCTGCCCGCGGTCACGACCATCGTGCTCGCGCTCGGCACCACGCGCATGGCGCGGCGCAACGCGCTGGTGCGCCGGCTGCCCGCCGTCGAGACGCTCGGCTGCGCGCAGATCATCTGCACCGACAAGACCGGCACGCTCACGCAGAACGCCATGACCGCGCGCAAGATCTGGGTCGCCGGGCTGCGCTACGAAGTCGACGGCGATCCGCGCCGCCTCGACGGCGGCATCCGCCCCGCCGACGACAACGCCGGCCACGCCGCGCTCGACAACCTCGACTTCAAGGTCGCGCTCGACGCCGCCGCCCACGCGCGCGGCGCCCACGTCACCGAGCTCGACAACCGCCGCGTCGAGATCCAGGGCGATCCCACCGACGGCGCGCTCCTCATCATGAGCCATCGCGTCGACGTCAAGTGCGAGCACACGCGCATCCTCGGCGAGCTGCCCTTCACGTCGCAGCGGCGCATGGCCTCGGTGCTCGTCGGCGGCGATCAGAACATCCGCAGCTACGTGCGCGGCGCGCCCGAGGCGCTGCTCGAGCGCGCGACCATGATCTTGCGCGACGGCCTCGCCGAGCCGCTCACGGCCGCCGATCGCGACGCCATCGCCGGCGAAGCCGCCAAGTGGGCCGGCCGCTCGATGCGCGTGATCGCGCTCGCCATGCGCGAAGGCCTGCCGGTGCCGCTGGGCCCGGTGGCGCCGTCGCCCGAGTGGGAGACGAACCTGACCTTCATCGCGCTGGTCGGCATCGTCGATCCGCCGCGGCCCGAGGTCGCCGCCGCCATCGACGAGGCCCGCAAAGCCGGCATCCGCACCGTCATGATCACCGGCGACCACCCCGCCACCGCGCGCGCCATCGCCGACGAGATCGGGCTGTGGGAAGAGGGCGACGAGATCCTCACCGGCACGGAGCTCGACCACCTCGATCAGCAGAAGCTCGAGGAGCGCATCGGCAACGTGCGCGTGGTCGCGCGCGCCACCGCCGAGCACAAGCTGCGCATCGTCGAGGCGTTGAAGGCGCGCGGCTTCATCTGCGCCATGACCGGCGACGGCGTCAACGACGCGCCCGCCGTCAAGTCGGCGTCGATCGGCGTGGCCATGGGACGCGCCGGCACCGACGTCACCAAAGAAGCGGCCGCGCTCGTCCTCGCCGACGACAACTACGCCACCATCGTCGCCGCCGTCGAGGAAGGGCGCGCGATCTACGCCAATATCAGGAAGTTCATCTTCTTCCTCTTGTCGTCGAACGCGGGCGCCGTGCTCTTCGTGCTCACCACGTCGCTGCTCGGCTGGGAGCAGCCGCTCGCGCCCATCCAGATCTTGTGGATCAACCTCATCACCAACGGGCTGCCCGCGCTCGCGCTCGGCGTCGACGGGCGCGATCCCTTGCATATGACGCAGCCGCCGCGCGAGCCGGGCGGCGCGATCCTATCGGGCCGCGAGTATCTGCAGATGCTCGCCATCGGCGCGGTCATGGGCATCACCGCGCTCATCGCCTTCCACCACTTCATGGGCGATCCGCGCCTCGCGAGGTCGCCCGAAGAGCTGGCGCACGCGCGCGCGATCGTGTTCTCGATCTTGAGCGTCGGGCCGCTGCTCCACGCCTTCAACTGCCGATCGGAGCGCCGTTCGCTCTTCGAGATCGGCGTGTTCTCGAACCGCGCGCTGTGGGGCGCGGTCGTCACCGGCATTATCTTGCAAGCGGTGACCGTCTACGTGCCGCCGCTGCGGCCGATCTTCAAGACCGCGCCGCTCGGCGGCCACGATCTCGTGTGGGTCTTCGGCATGTCGCTGGTGCCGTTCGTCGGCGGCGAGCTGGTCAAGCTCGTCCTGCGCCGCCGCTGACCTATCTTTTATCGTGTGAAGTCTCTACGCATCGTCACGCTCAACTTGTGGAACGGCCAACGCGGCGTCGCGCGGCGCATGGAAGTGCTGGTGCCGCAGCTCCTGGCGCTCCATCCGCACGTGGTCACGCTGCAAGAGGTGCTCGAGTCGCCGCGCGGCCTGCAGCAGGGACGGCTCATCGCCGAGGCGATGCGCGCCGAATATCGCTTCGGCTGCGTCGACGCCGAATCGGCCGGCGGGCCCATCGGCAACGCCATCGTCTCGCGCCTGCCCATCCGCGCCGACGCGCCGCTGGCGCTACCCGGGCCGCCCGGCGATCGTCGCGGCGCGATGCGCTGCGAGGTCGAGACCGAGGTCGGGCTCGCCGCCATCGTGACCACGCACCTGACCTGGGAGCTCGACGGTCCGCAGCATCGCGAGCGCCAGGTGCTCGCGCTCGACGAGTTCGCGAAAAGAGATCCGCGCGCGATCCCGACCCTCATGACCGGCGACTTCAACTGC
>DASXOU010000400.1:0-4826 GCA_036494045.1 Polyangia bacterium
CGACGGCTCCACCGAGATCGGGCAGGGCACGCGCACCATGCACGCGCAGATCGTCGCCGAGACGCTCGGCATTCCCTACGAGCTCGTCGAGACCGCCGATCCCGACACCGCGCGCGTGCCCGACTCGGGCCCGACAGTGGCGTCGCGCACCTGCATGGTCGTCGGGCGCATCTTGCAGCGCGCGGCGCTTCGGCTGCGCACGCAACTCGGCAAGTACGACGACGAAAAGAGCTTCCGCAAGCGCGCGCGCTGGCTGCTCGCCGAGCACGGACCCGTCGAGATCATCGAGGAGTACCAGAAACCGGGCGACATCGTCTGGAGCGACGAAACCTACGAAGGCGACGCGTACGGCGCCTTCGCCTGGGGCTGCAACATCGCCGACGTCGAGATCGATCCCGTCACCTACCAGGCGCGCTGCACCCGATTCACCGCGGCCATCGACATCGGCAAGGCGATCCACCCCATCCTCGCCGAAGGACAGATCGAAGGCGGCACGCTGCAGGGGATCGGCTGGGCGCTCTACGAAGACGTGGTCATGCGCGACGGCAAGATGCAGAACGCGTCGCTGACCAACTACATCATTCCGACGACGCTCGACACGCCGCCGATCGCCGTCGAGATCGTCGAGCACCCCTATGCCAACGGGCCGTTCGGCGCCAAGGGCGTCGGCGAGTGTCCGATCGATGGACCGGCGGCCGCGATCGTCAACGCCATCAGCGCCGCGACCGGCCAGCGGCTCGACGCGATCCCGGCGACGCCGGAGCGGATCATGAAGGCGCTCGCGCCCGTCGAGGCGCGCCGATGAAGACCAAGCTGCACGTCAACGGCAAGAAGCGCACCGTCGACGCGCCGCCGATGAAGCGGCTGCTCGACACGCTGCGCGAAGATCTCGGCCTCACCGGCACCAAGGAAGGCTGCGGCGAAGGTGAATGCGGCGCCTGCACCGTGCTCATCGACGGCGCGGCGGTGAACTCGTGCCTGGTGCCGACCTGCCAGGCCGACGGCTGCGAGGTGCGCACCGTCGAGGGGCTGGCGCACGGCGATCCCAAGGATGCGGCGCGGTTGCACCGATTGCAGCGCGCGTTCCTCGAGTACGGCGCCGCACAATGCGGCATCTGCACGCCGGGCATGTTGATGGCGGCGCTGGCGCTGCCGAGGGGCGCCTCGCTCGACGAGATCCGCGCCGGCCTGGCCGGCAACCTGTGCCGCTGCACCGGCTACATGAAAATCTATGATGCAGTCGCACAATTTCTCGGCGGCGAGCGCGAATGATCGCGGCCGCCGGAATCGAGGTGCTGCGGCCGCGCCATCTCAAGGACGCGCTCATGATGTTGCGCGTCGCCGCCGACGAAGGGCGGCCGCTCGTCCCCCTCGCGGGCGGCACCGATCTGTTCGTCACGATCAACGCCGGGCAGAAGCCGGCGGCACGCTATCTCGATCTGTGGCGGCTCGACAAGCTGCGCGGCATCGAGGTGGGGGGCAAGCGGCGGCTGTCGTTCGGTGGCTTGGCGACCTACACCGACTGCATCGAGTCGAAGGCGGTGCACAAGCGGTTGCCGATCCTCGTCGAGGCGTCGCGGCAAGTCGGCGGCGTGCAGATCCAGAATCGCGGCACGCTCGCGGGCAACATCGAGAACGGCTCGCCGGCGGCCGACGGCGTGCCGGTGTTGATGGCGGCCGATGCGCGCGTGGTATTGCGCTCGCTCGACGACGAGCGCGCGGTGCCGCTCGCCGAGTATTACCTCGGCTACCGCAAGACGGTGCGGCGGCCCGATGAGCTCATCGTGCGCATCGACGTCGAGGTTCCCGACGGTGCGCAGCGCTTCGAAAAGGTCGGCACGCGCGCGGCGCAGGCGATCTCCAAGGTCGTGATGGCGGCGGTCGGACATCGGATCGCGTTCGGCAGCGTTGCGCCCGTTATTATGCGCGCGCACAAATTGGAAGCGTACGTGGCGGGCGGCGGGCGCGACGTGACGGAAGCGCAGCGGCTCGTCGCTGAAGACGTCACGCCGATCGACGACGTGCGCTCGAGCGCCGAGTATCGGCGTCGCGTCGTGGCGAACCTCGTCGCCGCGTGGCTGCCCTCGCTGCTGTCGCCGTCGCCGTCGCCGTCGCCGCCGTCCCCGCCGTCGCTGCCTCGTCGGACGGCCCGACGGGGCTCGACAACGCGCCGATGACACGTTAGACCTCCCGCCATGGCCAAGAAATTCAAGGCGGCGGTGATCGGCGGCTCCGGCTATGGCGGCGCCGAGCTGATCCGTCGGCTGCTCTTGCACCCGCAGGTTTCGCTCGAGCGCGTCGCGTCGGTCGACTACATCGGCGAGCCGCTGGCGTCGGCGCATCCGAACCTCGAAGGGCTCACCGAGCTGAAGTTCGAAGAGCTGGCGCCGGAGAAGGCGGCCGAGGGCATGGACATCGTGCTGCTCGGGTTGCCGCACAAAGTCAGCGCGCACAAGGTTCCCGAGATCATGAAGACCGGCGCGCGCATCGTCGATCTGTCGGGCGACTTTCGCCTGCGCGACGCCGCCGCCTACAAAAAATATTACGGCGCCGATCATCCGTCGGCGCAGCTCCTCGACGGCACGTTCGTCTACGGGCTGCCCGAGCTGAACCGCGACAAGATCCGCGCCGCCAAGTACGTCGCGTCGCCGGGCTGCTTCGCGACCACGATCGAGCTGGCGCTGCTGCCGTTGGCGAAAGCGGGTGTCCTCGAAGGCAACGTCGAGATCGTGGGCATCACCGGCTCATCCGGCGCCGGCGTGGTGCCGACGGCGACGACGCACCATCCGACGCGCGCCGTCAACTTGCGCACCTACAAGCCGCTCGAGCATCAGCACATTCCCGAGATCACCGAGACGCTGCATTTCGCGGGCGCCAAATCGCTGCTGCTGCGCTTCGTGCCGGTGTCGGCGCCGCTGCCGCGCGGCATCTTCGCCACCTGTTTCGCGCACGTCGACGGCAAGATGACCAAGGACGCGGTCGCCGCCGCGTTCGCCGAGACCTTCCGCGGCGAGCCGTTCGTGCGCGTGCCGAAAAAGCGCCTGCCCGAGGTCGCGGCGGTGAGCGGCTCGAACTACGTCGAGGTCGGATTTGCCGTCGGTGACACGCTCGATCCCGGCGTCGGACCGGGCGGCGGCAAGCGGCTCGTCACCTGCTTTTCGGTCAGCGACAACCTGATCAAAGGTGGCGCCGGCCAGGCGATCCAGAGCATGAACATCATGCTCGGCGTCGACGAGAAGACTACGCTGGAAGACCCTGGCTCGTGGCCGTAACCGTCGTCGTCAAGCTCGGCGGCGAGGTCGTCGGCGGCGCCAAAATGGCGGAGCTGGCGCGCGATCTGCGCGCGCTCGTCGACGGCGGCAGCCGCGTCATCGTCACGCACGGCGGCGGCCCGCAAGCAACGGCGCTGTCGAAGAAGCTCGGGCTCGAGCCGCGCATGGTCGGCGGCCGCCGCATCACCGCCGCCGCCACGCTCGACGTGATGAAG
Organism: Polyangia bacterium; assembly: GCA_036494045.1. Lineage (GTDB taxonomy): Bacteria > Myxococcota_A > Polyangia > Palsa-1104 > Palsa-1104 > JAQBQH01. The sequence continues at coordinate 3,488 of DASXOU010000400.1, forward strand.
TTGGTGATCGCCGGCCAGGTCAACGTCGACTTGTGCGCGCAGCTGCGCGCCGCCGGCCTGCGCCCCGTCGGGCTCCACGATATGGTGCGCGCGCACAAAAGACCGCCGCGCGTCGTCTCCGGCGGCGGCCCCGAGCCGATCGACTTCGGCCACGTCGGCGACGTCGACGACTTCGATCTGCCGCTCGTGCAGCGCGTGCTCGACGGCGGCTGGCTGCCGGTCGTCGCCTGCCTCGGACACGGCAGCGACGGCGCCGTCTACAACATCAACGCCGACGTCGTGGCCAACCAATTCGCCGGCGCGCTCGGCGCCGATGCGCTCGTGCTCGTCACCGGCGCGCCCGGCGTCCTGCGCGACATCAACGATCCCACGTCGCGCATTGCCAAGCTCACCGTCGACGAAGGCAAGCGCGCGATCGCCGACGGCGTGGTCTCGGGCGGAATGATCCCGAAGCTCGAGGAATCGTTCGCGGCGCTGGCGCTCGGCGCCCACGCCATCTACATCGTCTCCGGCGACGTGGCCCGCGCGGTGCGCGAGCCGGGCGCCGTCGGCACCGTCCTCGTTCCCTAGTTACTCTTTGCTGCCGCTGACTTCGTAGTCCTGCGTGGCCGACATGTCGTCGGACACGAAGTGCAGCATGATGTCGCAGCTGCCGTCGCCGCCGAGCGTGCCGCTGCCGGTGACGGTGCCGGAGAGCGAGCCGGTCGAGTGATCGATGTGCGCCGGCTGTGCGTCGAGCGTGATGATCGACGAGCTCTTGAGATCCGCGCGCAATCCGTTGGCGTCGACCGCGCCGACGTCGGTGGTGATGCCGGCTGCGAAGGTGAAGAGCAGCTTCTCATCGGTGCCGGGCGAGACCGTCATGACGTCGGGATCGCTCTTGCCCATCGACGAGATCATCACGCTGTAGCTGCCGAGCAGCTCCTTGCCGGCCGCGCTCGACCCGCATCCGGATGATGCAATTGCACAATAAATAATGGTGCATGCGCACAACAACGACTTCATGGCGCCAGAGTATGCCGGCGGCGTCGGCCGGTCAATCGCGTCGTCGTGGTAAGCTGCGCCCCGCGATGCGACGCGCCACGCTGCTGGTCGCGGACCGAAATCCGCGCTTCCTCGAGAAGACAGGCGAGATCCTGGCCGAGGCGGGGCACAACATGATCGCGGCCAACGACGGGCAGGCGGCGCGGCTGAAGCTGACCGGGCAGCTCGACGGGCTGCTCGTGCATGCGGCGCTGCCGGGGCTGTCGGGCTACGCGCTGTGCCGGCTGGCGAAGGAGAAGGATCCGACGCTGCCGGTGGTGCTGATGTTCTCCGCCGAGGACGAGCAGGGCGAGGT
>DASXOU010000401.1:0-2860 GCA_036494045.1 Polyangia bacterium
GGCGGCGCTGCATCCGGCGTGGGAGCCGTGGCTCGAGTTCGCGCGCTCGCGCGAGCAAGCGCTGGCGACCGACGCGCTGGCGGCCACGCATCCGATCCGCATGCCGGTGGGCAGCCCCGATCAGGCGCGCGAGGCGTTCGACGGCATCACCTATTCGAAGGGCGCGTCGGTCTTGCGCATGCTCGAGCGCTGGCTCGGCGAGGAGACCTGGCGGCGCGGCGTCGGCGATTATCTGCGCGCGCACGCCGAGGGCAACGCCACCGGTGACGACTTGTGGCGCGCGCTCGGCGCGGTGTCGCACGAGCCGGTGAGCGAGGTGGCGCGCGCGTGGATCGAGCGCGCCGGACATCCGCTGGTGGCGGCGACGGCGCGCTGCAACGCAGGCAAGACCGAGCTGGTGCTGGCGCAGTCGCGCGACGGATCGAGCGCGAGCGAGCGGCCGTGGCCAATTCCGTTGTGCGCGCGGACGGCGTCGGCGTCGGCGTGCGCGCTCATGCGCGCGGCGACCGAGACGCGCGTGGTGGCGCCGACCTGCGAGCCCTGGGCGCTGGCCAACGCCGAGTCGGGCGGCTTTTATCGCGTGCGCTACGACGCCTCGACGCTGATGGCGCTCGGGCGCGCGGCCGAAAAGAGCCTGCAGCCGATCGAGCGCGCCGGGCTCGTCGGCGACGAGTGGGCGCTGGTGCGCGACGGGCGCGCGCCCTTGACCGCGTATCTCGAGCTCGTCGCCGGCTTCGGCTCGGAGCCCAACGACAACGTGGTCGCCGAAGTGCGGCGGCGCCTCATGCGCGTCGGTCACGAGCTCGTCACTGCGCGCGACACGGACCGCTGGCGCGGCTTCGTCGACGATCTGTTCGGCGGCGCGCTGGCGGCGCTCGGCTGGCAAGCGCGCGCGGGCGAATCGGTGGAGCGGCGCCAATTGCGCGCGGTCTTGTGGGAGACGCTCGGCGACGCGGAGGTGCCGGCGGCGCTGCAAGCGGCCGCGCGCGCGCTGCCGCGCTATCTCGCCGATCCTACGAGCGTGGACGCGACGCTGGCCGGCACCGTCGTCGATCTGGCGGCGCGCTCGGGCGACGCCGCCGAGTGGCAGACCTATCGCTCGCGCATGCTGACGGCGACGACGCCCGACGAGCGCGATCGCTTCTTGCGCGCGCTCACCTTCTTCTCGACGCCGCAGCTCGTGGATCAGACGCTGGCGCTGTCACTGTCGAAGGAGGTGCGCTCGCAGGACGCGGGGCGCCTCTTGACCACCGCGCTCGGCCATCCGTGGGCGCGGCGCGCGGCGTGGACCTTCGTCAAGACGCGCTGGGGCGAGCTCGCGGCCAAGGTGCCGGCGAACCTGCTCGGCCGCGTCGTCGGCAGCGTCGGTGGATTCTGCGATCGCCAGATGCTCGGCGAGGCGCTCGCGTTCTTCGCCGACAAGCAGCTGCCGGGGATCAAGCGGCGGCTGGCGCAGGCCAAGGAAGACGGCGAGCAGTGCATCGCGTGGAAGGCGCGCGAGGCGACGCCGCTGAGCGACTGGCTGCGCGCCCGCGGCCGCAAGCACGCGATGCGCTAGAGCTGCGGCCGCAGCTCCGGCGGCATCTCGCGGCGTACGTCCTCGCTTCCTCGGTCACGGGCCGGAGCCCGCTCCCTCGGGCGCTCCGGGCGTGCGCCGCGATCTGCCGCCGGAGCTGCGGCCTCGCACTGCGCTCACGAACAGAGCAGAGGGGGAAACGGGGCGGATCAGGCGTCGAGGGGGAAAAGCCAGGGCGAGCGCCAGCGACGGGGGGTGAAGCGACGCGCCTCGGCCATCTGGTTGGCCTCGGCGAAGATGGCGTTGCGGCGCGGATCGGACGGCGGCAACACGTCGAGCAGATACTCGAGGAGGCGCATGCGCGCGCACGGAACCGCGCCGTGACGCGACTCTTCCTCGGCGCGCGTCAGCAGCGCGAGTCCTTCGTCGCGGCGGCCGAGCGCGAGCGCGACCACCGCGCGATCGTGGAGCATGCGCGCGGCGAAGAGCGGCGGCAAGAGCGCCGGCGTGTGCTTGAGCGCGCGCTCCGCCTCTTTGACGAGCGCGCGCGCCGGTTCGCGCTGGCCGATGCGCGCCAGCCGATGCGCCTCGGCCAAGAACGAGCGCACCACGCCGTCGGCGCACTCGAACGCGCCCGTCGTCGGCGAGACGGCGCTGCGGCTGATGCGCGGAAGCATGGTGCGCCCGAGGCGCGCCGCCGTTTCGGTGTCGCCGTCGAGCAGCTTCATCTCGACGAGCTGATAGGTGAACAGCGAGCGATGCGTCCACGGCAGCTCCGCCGGATCGACGTTCTCGACGTCGGCCATCAGGCGCCACGCCGTCTCCTTGTCGCCGCGCATGCGCTCGATGTACGCCAGGCGCACGATGTCGAGCGGCGTCAGCGCCTCGGCGCGATGCGCGGCGCCGCGCGAGACGTCGGCGACGAACTTGTCGTACTCGCCGGCGAGGAAGAGCGCGTTCTGCCGCTGCAGCGCGAGGTAGCCCGACTTGGCGATGCGCAGCTCGTGGAACTCTTCCCACCACGGGATCGATTTGTCGGGGCGCCCCGAGACCACCTCGTAGAGCGCGCGCAATAGCGGCAGCCACATGCGCGAGCGATCGCCGGCGACGCGCGTGGCCCCCTCTTCGAGCGTGGCGAAGTAGGCGTCGACGCGCCGTTGAATGCGGCCGCCGAGATGCGCGAACGGCAAGAGCAGGATGAGCGACGTGGCCGCCGCTTCCTGGCGCACTTCGGGCGTCGGCGAGCGCGCGCCGAGGAGGCGATAGCGCAGCGCGAACTCCAGCTGCTCCAGGTTGCGCGAGGTGAACTGGTAGTGCGGGATCGCCATCGAGTAGACGTAGAGG
>DASXOU010000402.1:0-5876 GCA_036494045.1 Polyangia bacterium
GTCGCGATGCTTGATGTCGAAGTCCATGTCGACAAAGTAGCGAGGCGCGCGCGCCGGCGCCAGCGCCGCTGCCGCCAAACCGTTTTGCCTTTCGCGCCAGCCGCGCCGCGACGGCAAACGCCGGGTATGCTCACGCTCGTGGATCGCGTTCGCCGGCCCAAAGAAGCGCCGTCGCCGTCGCCGCTGCCGCCGGCGCTGATGCGTTGGCTGGCCGCGCGCGGCGTCGACGCGGCGCTGTTCGGCGCGCGTTTCGGCCTCGGCCCCGACGCCGCCGATCGCGAGGAGGCGCCCATCACGCCCACGGCGCTCGACGAGCTCATGGACGCCGCCGCCGCGCTCGTCGGCGAGCCTTTTTTGGCGCTGCGCCTGCCCGCCGAGCTGCCCTTCCGTCGCTACGGCCTGCACGAGCTGGCGGCGCGCGCCAGCGGCACCGTGCGCGAGGCGATGCAGCGCGTGGCCCGCTACGCGTCGCTGATCCACCCGCGCATGAGCTTTCGGCTCGACGAGGACGGCGGCGAGGCGCGCTGGACGCAAGCGATGCGCGGCTATCCGCGCGGCGTCGGCCGCGCCTCGAACGAGTACGCCGTCGCCACTGCGCTCTTGCACTTGCGGCGCGCCGCCGGCGCGGCCGCGACGGTGCGACGCGTCTGGTTCATGCATCCGCGCCCGCGCGACATCGGCCCGCTGCATCGCTTCTTCGGCACGCGCGAGCTCGACTTCGGCTGCGACGACAACGGGCTCGCCTTCGACGCCGCGCTCCTCGGCCGCGCCACGCCCGAGGGCGACGCGCGCCTGCTCGCCACCGTCGAGCCGCTCGCCGAAGCGGCGTTGCACGCGCAGCCGCCTGCGCATGACTTCGCCGACGACGTCGCGCTCAAGCTGCGCGCGCTCTTGCCCGACGGCGCCAACGTCGACGCCGTCGCCGCCGCGCTGCACATGAGCGCGCGCACGCTGCAACGCCGTCTCGGCGACGCCGGCGCGCAGTTCTCCGAAGTCCTCGACACCGTACGCGCCGACGAAGCGCGCCGCGCGCTCGCCGGCAGCGACGCGCCCATCGCCGAGATCGGCTGGCGCCTCGGCTTCGCCGATCTGGCCACCTTCAGCCGCGCCTTCAAGCGCTGGACCGGCCAACCGCCCGGCACGTTCCGCCGCGGCGCGCGCTAGCGTTCCTAGCTCTTCGCTTTTTCGAGCGCGCGATCGATGCGGCGCACGCACAGGTCGGGGCCGAGGAGCGCGAGGCAATCGAACAGCCCCGGGCCGCCGGCGACGCCGGTGACGGCGACGCGGACCGCGTGCACGATGTCGCCGAGCTGCCAGCCGCGCTCGCCGAGCCACGCCTGCGTGGCCGCCTCCAGCGACGCCGCGTCGAACGTCGCGTCGCGCGCGGCCAGCCACTCGCGATACGCGCGCAGCTTGTCCAGCGCCGGCGGCACGCGCTTGGCGAACGCCTTGTCGTCCCACGCCGGCACGTCGTCGCCGAAAAAATAGGCGCCCTGGATCAAGATGTCGCCGAACACCTTGATGCGATCGCCGAGCACCTCGACGATGCGCCGCACCCGCGCCTCATCGGCGACCACGCCCGCGCGCGCGAGGAACGGCTGCACGCGCCGCACCTTGTCGTCGAGCGGAACCTCCTGCATGTAGTGCGTCTGAAACGCCAGCAGCTTGGCCGGATCGAAGCTGGCCGGCGCCTTCTGCACGCGCTCGAGCGAAAAATCGCGCACCATCGCCTCGCGCGTGAACCACTCGGTCTTGTCGTCGAGCGACCAGCCGAGCAGCAACAAGTAATTCACGATCGCTTCCGGCAGATATCCGACCTGCTCGTAGAAATCGACGATCACCGGGTTGAACGTCTCGGCAGCGACGGGCAGCTTCATCGCCGTTGCGATCTGCGTGCCGTGATCGTGGACCTTCTTGAAATCGGGATTCTTCAGATATTGCTCGAGCTTTCGCTTCGATAATTTCCGTTTCGATCCCGGCTCCGCCACATACGGCAAATGCGCATATCGCGGCAGCGGATATCCGAGCGCCTGCACCATGAATACCTGCCGCGGCGTATTCGAAAGGTGCTCCTCGGCGCGAATCACGTGCGTGATCTGAAAATCGCGATCGTCGACGACGTTGGCCAGGTGATAGATGAAGCTGCCGTCGCCGCGCTGGATGACGTGGTCGGCCTCTTGCGCCCATTCGAACTCGACGTCGCCGCGCACGAGGTCGGCGAGCACGAGCTTGCCTTCGCGCGGCATCTTCAGGCGCACGACCCATTTGCGCCCTTCGCCCTCGAAGCGCGCGCGATCCTCGTCGCTCTTGGCCATCCACGTGCGCGAATAGACGAACTGCCGCTTCTCCGCTTCCGCCGCCTTGCGCTCGGCGTCCATCTCGGCGGGCAGCGCGTAATCGCGATAGGCGTGCCCGGACGCGAGCAGCCGCGCGACCGCGTCCTCGTAACGCGCGCCGCGCTTCGATTGAAAATAGGGCGCGTGCGGGCCGCCGACCTCGGGCCCTTCGTCCCACTCGACGCCGAGCCAGCGAAACCCGTGCAGGATGGGCGCGAGCGCCGCTTCGACGTTGCGCTCCTGATCGGTGTCGTCGATGCGCAAGACGTACTTGCCGCCGTGCTTGCGCGCGAACAGCCAATTGAAGAGCGCGGTGCGCACGCCGCCGATGTGCAGAAAGCCCGTCGGCGACGGCGCGAAACGATCGCGCACGGTCAGGCTCGCGTCGCTCACGAGACTTTGTCGCCCGGCTTGGCGCTCTCGTCGGCCGACAGCACCATCTTGCCGGCGGCGAGGATCATCCCCTCCGACAAGCCGAACTTCATCTGCCGCGGCTTCAGGTTCGCGACCACGACCACGCGCTTGCCCACGAGCACCGACGGATCGGGATAGCTCGCGCGCAGCCCGGCGAAAACCTGCCGGTCGCGCCCTTCGCCGAGGTCGACCATCACGCGAATCAACTTATCCGCGCCTTCGACGAGCGCCGCTTCTTTGACGACGGCGACGCGCAAATCGACCTTCCCGAATTCTTCGATCCCGATCTCATTCGTTTTGGTTTCGGGTGTCTCCACTTTCGCCGCCTTCTTCTCGATCTTCGCCCACGTATCTTTCAACGTCACCGCGCGATTCCAGCCGCCCGCTTCGTCGCGACGGAAATAGCCGAGCCGCTCGAACTGCACCGTCTCGCCCGCGCTCGCCGTCGCCAGCCACGGCTCGAGCTTGGCCGGCAGGCGCACCAGGGAATCGGGGTTGAGCTCCTCGAGGAAGCTCTTGCCCTCGGTCGTCCCCGGATTCTCGACGGAGAAGAGCCGATCGTAGAGCCGCACCTCGGCGTCGACCGCGTGCGCCGCCGACACCCAATGGATCGTCCCGTCCGCTTTTTTGTCCTCGGTCAGCGTCGCTTGCACTTCGCCGGCCGCGAGATCGACGCGCGTGCACTCGACGATTCCGACATAGCGCAGGCGCACCTTCTTGCCCGGCGCCAGTCGGTTGAACGCCAAGCTGCGCGGCGCGCCGGGCGTCGGATCCTCGGCGCGCACGTCGTCGTGCTCCACGTAGAGCGTGCGCGTAAAGGGGATCTTGCGCGTTCCCTTTTCCGGCTCGTCGGGAAGGAAGGGCGCGTCGATCCAGCGCACCTCGCCCTCGGCAACGTTGGTGATCGTGAGCTTCAGCGGCCTGAGCACGGCCATCGTCCGCTTGCAGCGCGCGTTGAGATCTTCACGCAGCGTATGCTCGAGGAGGCCCACGTCGACGGTGGAATCGGCCTTGGCCACGCCCACGCGCTCCCAGAAGGCGCGGATCGCCTCGGGCGTGAAGCCGCGCCGCCGCATCCCCGCCAGCGTCGGCATGCGCGGATCGTCCCAGCCGCTGACGTGCTTGCCCTTGACCAGCTCGAGCAGCTTGCGCTTGGACATGACCGTGTAGGTCAGATTGCCGCGCGCGAACTCGATCTGCTGCGACGGAAACGCGCCTGCTTCGTGGATGCACCAGTCGTAGAGCGGCCGGTGGGCCTCGAACTCGAGCGTGCAGATCGAGTGCGTGATCTCCTCGATCGCGTCCGACAGCGGGTGCGCGTAGTCATATAGAGGATAAATGCACCATTTATTGCCCGTGCGATGGTGCGACGCATATCGAATGCGATAGAGCAGCGGGTCGCGCAGGTTCATATTCTGCGAATTCAAATCGATCTTGGCGCGCAAGACATGCTCGCCTTCCTTGAATTCGCCCGCGCGCATGCGCCGGAAGAGATCGAGGTTTTCCTCGACGGTGCGATTGCGATACGGGCTCTCCTTGCCCTTCTTGTAATAGTTGCCGCGATATTCGCGGATCTCTTCTTCGTTCAGCGAATCGACATATGCGACACCCTTTTGAATCAGTGTTTCCGCATATTGATAGAGCTGCTCGAAGTAATCGGACGCGTAATGTAGGCTGTCCCATTGAAATCCGAGCCAGCGAATGTCGGCCTGGATCGATTCGACATATTCGACGTCTTCGGTGGTCGGATTGGTGTCGTCGAAGCGCAGGTTGCAGCGGCCGCCGAACTCGCGCGCCAGCCCGAAGTCGATGCACATCGCCTTGGCGTGGCCGACGTGCAGATAGCCGTTCGGCTCGGGCGGAAAACGCGTACGCACGCGGCCGCCGAACTTCTGCGACGCGCCGTCGGCGAGCACCTGCTCGCGGATGAAGTTGCTCGTCGCTGGTGCGGGATCTTTGGCGCTCATGGGGCGGGGTGGAACGTATACCAAAGGGTCAAAAGATGCGCTACGATCGCGGGGCGGGGGAGACTGTAGGAGTGGCGTGTCGAATCCCAAGATCAAACGTCCGTCGGCGAAAGGGCCGCTCTCGGTCACCGGCATGTACGTGCCGTGGCGGCTGGGCGCGCCCGAGCCGGGCGAGAGCGTGCGCTGGGTCTGCGTCGACGGCCGCTGGGTTTCGATCGCGCTCGGGCAGGGCGCCGAGTCCGGCCGCACGATCGTGACCAGCTGCGAAGGGCGCCGCGAAGCCGTCGACGACTACGAGAGCGCGCTGAAGCTGGCCAAGAGCTGGCGCGTGTGATCGCCGAGGCCGAGCTCCGCGCGCAGTTGCACGCGCTCGGCCTCGCCGCCGGCTCGATCGTCGTCGTTCATACCTCGTTCAAGGCAGTTGGTCCCGTCGCCGGCGGCCCGCTCGGGCTCATCGCCGCGCTGCGGGCGGCGCTCGGCGACGAGGGCACGCTGGTGATGCCGTCGATGTCCTTCGACGACGACCTCGTGTTCGACGCGCGCGCCACGCCGTGCCGCGAGATGGGCGTCGTCGCCGATACGTTCTGGCGCCAGCCCGGCGTCGCGCGCACCGACAACCCGTCGGGCTTCGCCGCCGCCGGCGCGTACGCGGCGACCATCGTCGCGTCGCATCCGCTGGCGCCGCCGCACGGCATCGACAGCCCCGTCGGCCGCGCCTGTGCGCTTGGTGGCTTCGTGCTGCTGCTCGGCGTCGGCCACGACGCCGACACGACGCTGCATTTCGCCGAGTCGCTGGCCAAGGTTCCCTATCGCGAGACCGATCACTGCTGCCAGGGTTTCGCGCGCGCCGACGAGTGGCTGCGCGCGCGCGGACTGCAGCGCGAAGGCACTGTCGGCCGCGGCCACGCGCGGCTCGTTCGCGCGCACGACGTCGTCCGCGTCGTCGTCGCCGAGCTGCGCCGCGATCCGTTCGCGCTCCTCGCGCACGCCGCCGACGGTGGCTGCGACGATTGCGCACAAGCGTGGGCGAGCGTTCGCTAGAGCGAGCCGTTTCGCTCGATTACGGTGACGATAGTCGCGACGTGACGCGCTGGGTCTTGCGGTAAACCCCCTAGAAACAAACAGCCGTGGACGCAGGCCCCCGACCCCATTAGTATAT
>DASXOU010000403.1:0-2662 GCA_036494045.1 Polyangia bacterium
GCTCGACGCCGTCGTCGGCTCGTCGGGCGAAACCCTCGGCATCGACGACGTCGCCTTCGACGTCGCCAACAACCGCACCTACGTCGCCACGCGCACCGGCCTCCTTTCCGGCGCCGACGACGGCAGCGCCACGGTGCCGACGCTGGAGGCGGCGGGCACCTTGAAGCAGACGCAATGCGCCGACATCCACAACGGCGGGCTCTACGTCTGCTCGTCGCAGTTTCCGCCCGACAACGCCGCCGTCGCCTACTCGACCGATCAGGCGGCGACGTTCAGCTCGGTGCTCAACTACGTCGACACCATCGGCCCCGTCGATTGCCCGGCGACGACGCCGGTCGGCCAGCTCTGCCCGTCGTATTGGTACATGTACGGCTCGCAGCTCGGCATCAGCTTCGACGGCGGCGTCATCGGCGACGGCGGCATGATGACAAAGCCGCACGGCGGCTGCGGCTGCTCCGTCGGCGCCGTCGAGAGCGCCGTCGGCGGGCTGGCATTCGCGTCGTTGATGTTGGCGATTGTGCTTAGAACAGCCGCGAGGAGCGGAGCCCGCGCGCGGCGGCGCGGTTGAGGCGGATGCGCTCTTTACGGAGCGCCGTGCACTGCGCGCACAGCTCGGCCTGCGTCATCTGACCGAGGATCGCCGTCGGACGGCCGGGACGCTTGCCGCAGCTCCGGCACATCACCGACCCGGGCGGAATGGGCTCTTCGTCCTCGACCACCGCAGCAGCAACCACACGCGGCGCGCGTTTGGCCGGGGCGGCCGCTTTGCGCGCGGGGGCTGTTGACTTCACCGCCGGCCGTTTCTTCGGCCGCGGCTTTGCGGGGCGCGTTTTGGACATGCACTAGTATAGCATGGGGTAGGAGGCCACGCCCGTGGCTTTGGTAACCATCGTCAGCAAAAGCTACTTTTTGCGCGACGGCGGCGGCTCGGAGACGGCGACGTTTCGCTCGGCGATCTTCTTGCGCAGCGTGTTGCGGTTGAGCCCCAGGATCTCGGCCGCCTTGAGCTGGTTGTTACCGGTGCGCTCGAGCACCAGCTCGATGAGCGGACGCTCGACCCGCGAGATCACTTCCTCGTACAAGTCCTCGATCGGGTAGCCTTCCATGCGCTGGAGGAGCGCCCGAATCTTGGCGCGCACCATCTCCTCGAACGAGAGCTGCTCGACCGGCACGCGCTCTTCGACCGGCGGCAGCACCGCCTCGACGTCGGCGAGCTCGACGTTGCTCTTGCGCCGGCGCAAGCACAAGCGGCGCACCACGTCGCGCAGCTCGGCGACGTTGCCCGGCCACGAGTACGCGGTCAGCTTGTCGAGCGCGCGCGCGTTGAAGGTGAGCTTGTCGCCGCCGATCTCGCGCGACTCGCAGCGCCCGAAGTGCTCGAGCAAGAGAGGCACGTCTTCGGGACGGCGGCGCAACGGCGGCAGCGAGATGCGCAGCGTGCCCAGCCGCTCGTAGAGCTCGGGATCGAAGAGCTCGTCGGCGACCGCGCGCGACAGATCGACACCGGTGGCGGCGATCACGCGCACGTCGCAGAACTCGCTCGTGCCCGACTTGTCGCGCTCCGAGCGATCGCGCGTGGGCCCGCGCTTGATCGCGCGCAGGAGCTTGCGCTGCGGTCCGCGGCCGACGTGCGCGATCTCTTTGACCAGCAGCGTGCCGCCGTTGGCCTTCTCGAGCTCGGCTTCGACGCGCGGCGGATCATCGTCTTCATCGGGATCGACGCGCACGAAGTCGTGATGCTTGCGCGGACCGATTTCGTGGAGGAGACGCGCGACGCGCTCGCGGCCGGTGCCGCGCTCGCCCTCGATGAGAACCGGCGTGTCCTCGGCGGCGGCCTCTTTGACGCGCTCGCGGAGCTCGGTCATCGGAGCGGAGGTGCCGAGCAACTGTTCGCGTAACACGAGAGCCATGACCGCGGCGTATTACGCGACTTGTCGCCCAAACTTGTCAACGACAGAAACGATCTCGCGCGGCGCGTTTTTTTCTTGATCCAGCGACGAGAAGTACGCAATCGCGATCTCGCGCACTTGCGAAGGATCGAGCACGTTGAACGCGCGCTCGCGCACGTGCGCGCTGTCGCGCAAGCCTTTGGTGTACCAGGCAACCGCCTTGCGCAGCTCGTGCACGAGACGTTTCTGCGGCGTGTGCGCGGCGATCAGATCGACGTGACGGCAGAACACGCGCATGCGATCGCCGACGGTCGGCTCGGTCGTCGGCTCGCCGGCGAGGCGCTGCTTGATGGCGCGGAAGAGCCACGGATTGCCGAGCGCGCCGCGGCCGATCATGACCGCGTCGCAGCCGGTCTCTTCGCGCATGCGAAAGTAGTCGTCGATGGTGATGACGTCGCCGTTGCCGACCACGGGCACGTGCGCCGGCACCGCGGCGCGCACCTTGCCGATGATGCCGCGATCGGATTTGCCGCTGAAGCCTTGCGTGCGCGTGCGGCCGTGCACCGTGATCATCGCGGCGCCGGCTTCGACCATCGCGCAGGCGAACTCGGGCGCGTTCAAGTGGCGCTCGTCCCAGCCGGCGCGATGCTTGACCGTGACCGGCTTGTCCGCCGGCACCGCCGCGCGCACGGCGCGCACCAGCTCCTGCGCCAGCTCGGGCTCCTTCATTAATGCAGAGCCGCAGGCGCCCGCGACCACGCGCTTGGCCGGGC
>DASXOU010000404.1:0-2320 GCA_036494045.1 Polyangia bacterium
GCTGTCGCACGTCGATCGCGGGATCGATCTCGCCGAGACCTTGTACGTCGCGCGCCATCCGTCGGAGACGCAGGAGCACGTGGTGTTGCGCGTGCTGGCGTGGTGCCTCCTCCACGAGGAAGGCATCGCGATGGGGCCGGGATTGTCGACGCCCGAAGCCGCCGATCTATGGACGCACGACGCGACCGGGCGGCTGACGACGTGGATCGAGTGCGGCGGCGCGACGGCGGAGCGGCTGCGCAAGTCGCTCTCGCAGCACTCGGGCGCGCGCACGCACGTGGTCTTCGACGACGCGCGCGCCGCCGAGGCGCTGCGCAGCGAGCTCGTCGACGCGCGCTGGCCGCGCAGCTGTCCGCCGCCGACGCTGTGGACCATCGACGCGCCGCTGGTGGCGGCGCTCGCCGCCGGCGAGGAGCGGCGCGCGCGCTGGGCCGTCACCATCGTCGGCGATCACTTCTACGTCGATATCGAGGGGCGTTCGCTCAACGGCGCGGTTACGGCGAGTACATCGTCGGCGTGAGCCAGAAGGTGCAGATGACGTCGGCGGTGCCGGCGCCGGAGTCGGCGACGACGGTGCCCGAGAAGAAGCCGCTGATGTGCGCGGCGTCGGCGGCGCTGATCGTGAACCCCGAGCCGTCGCAGTCCGAGCCGGTGCAGCCGGCGCCGCCTTCGGGCGTGGCCACGCGCTCGGCCGTCGTCGGATAAACCGTCCCGTCGAGCGTCTCGTCGCCCTGCTCCGATTCGACCGTGTATTGCCCGACGCCGATGGTGCCGCCGCCGAAGGTGTCGAACGAGAGCGTGCAGCCGGCGCTGCCGACCGACGCCGACATGCGGAACGCCGACGCCGTGGCCGTGCCGTTGCCGTCGCGCGTGGTGACGAGATCGACGAACGCGCCCGGATCGGGCGCCGCGGGTCCAAAATGCACGCCCGAGATCGTCAGCTCGAGCGTGGGGCTGACAAAGCCGGTCGTGGTCCCGCCGTCGCTGGTGACGCTGCCGGCGGGGAAACAGCCGATCCAGAAGAACGCGCCGCACGTAATCGTAACAAGGGCAGAGGACCTACCGTTCATGGTCGACACCGTAACACCTTCTTGGCGCGGCTTTCGCCGAGAGTCTACAATGACCGCCGTGGATCGTGTGGGCGGGGTGTTGGTCGAGACCTATCGCCTCGAGCGCCTGATCGCCGAGGGCTCGATGGGATCGGTCTACGAAGCGCGGCACCTGCGCATTCCCAAGCGCTTCGCCGTCAAGTTCCTGCGCATCGGCCTCGAGGAGAATCCGGAAGCGAACGAGCGCTTCCGCCGCGAAGCCGAGGTCGTGGCCGGGCTCGACCATCCCAACATCGTCGAGGTCTACGACTACAACGTCACCGACGACGGCTCGCCCTACATCGTGCTCGAATACCTCGACGGCGAGCACCTCGGCGCGCGTCTCGCCCGCGACGGCAAGCTCGCGCTCGACGACACCATGCGCATCCTCGGCGACGTCGCCGCCGCGCTCGAGGTCGCGCACGCGCGCAACATCATCCACCGCGATCTGAAGCCCGAGAACATCGTCCTGTGCGCCGACGGCAGCGTCAAAGTGGTCGACTTCGGCGTGGCCAAGCTGCGCGGCGCGCCCGAATTGACCGCGGTCAACACCATCGTCGGCACGGTGCCGTACATGGCGCCCGAGCAGCTCATGGGCGGGCTCCTCGACGCGCGCTGCGACGAGTACGCGCTCGCCGTCATCGCCTACGAGATGCTCGCGGGCGAGATGGCCTTCGACGGCTCGGGCGCGGTCGCCGACGTGGCGCGGCGCGTGCTCACGCATGTGCCGCCGTTCGTCGCCGGCGTGCCGCACGCGGTGAACGAGGTGCTCTTTCACGGCATGGCGCGCGCCACGGCCGATCGATTTCCGTCGACGCGCGACTTCGTGGACGCGCTCGAGCTGGCGGCGGCGGTCAAGGAGCCGTCCTTGCCCGAGGCCAAGCTCGACGACGAGCTGCCGCCGCTGGCGGGCGAGGCGACGCGCATCACCGCCACCGACGGCGACGCACGCGCCGCCGACAGCGACGATCCGCCGGCGCCACCGCCCGAGGACGCCGCGCCGTCGAAGGAGCCGCGCACGCCGACGATTCCATCGCCGTCGCCGCTGCTCGGCGGGCCGACGTACGAGATGCCCGCCGTCGCGAGCAACGACGAGCCGACCGACGAGCGCGCCGCCCTGCCGTCGCTGTCGACGCTCGTGGTGCAGAAGCTCTCCGACGGCTCGACGCCGCCCTCGTCGCCGAGGGCGCCGCCGCTCGGCGAGCCGCGCGTGACCCTGAAGACCATGAACG
>DASXOU010000405.1:0-4272 GCA_036494045.1 Polyangia bacterium
GATACCGCTCATGCGCAGCGACTTCATACCGCTGCGAATCGCCTCCGCCTTCACCTCCGCCGTCGACGCGCCTTGCAGCACCAGCTCCTTGAGCGGCTCGGAGAAGACCATGACTTCGTAGAGCGCGATGCGCCCCTTGTAGCCGGTGTTGGAGCAGGTGCGACAGCCGGTGCCCTTGAACAGCTGCAGCTTGGCGGCGACGTCCGCCTTCAAGCCCAGGTCGACGAGCGCCTTGACGTTGGTCTCGATCGGCTGCCGGCACTCGGTGCAGATCTTGCGAGCGAGGCGCTGCGCCAGGATCAAGTTCACCGACGCGGTGACGAGAAACGGCTCGACGCCCATGTTCAAGAGGCGCGAGATCGTCGACGGCGCGTCGTTGGTGTGCAGCGTCGAGAGCACGAGGTGGCCGGTGAGCGCGGCCTTGACCGCGATTTCCGCCGTTTCGAAGTCTCGAATCTCGCCGACCATGATGATGTTCGGGTCCTGTCGCAAAAAGGCGCGCAGCGCCGTGGCGAAGTTGAGCCCGACGTCCTCGTGCATCTGCACCTGATTGATGCCCATGAGGTTGTACTCGACGGGATCTTCGGCGGTGGAGATGTTGCGCGTCGTCTTATTGAGCTCTTGCAACGCGGAGTAGAGCGACGTCGTCTTGCCCGAGCCCGTGGGGCCGGTGACGAGCACCATGCCGTAGGGCTGGTGAATCGCCTTCATGAAGTCGGCGAGCTGCTTGTCCTCGAAGCCGAGCTTGGTCATGTCGAGCTGCAAGTTCGACTTGTCGAGGAGTCGGAGGACGATCTTCTCGCCGAACAGCGTCGGCAAGACGGAGACGCGGAAGTCCATCTCCTTGTCCTTGCCGAGCTTGAGCTTGATGCGTCCGTCCTGCGGCAGTCGGCGCTCGGAGATGTCGAGCGACGACATGATCTTGATGCGCGAGGTGACCGCGTTCTTCAGCTTGAGCGGCAAGGGCGGGTTCTCTTCGTAGAGCACGCCGTCGATGCGGTAGCGGACGCGGAACGCCTTTTCATACGGCTCGATATGAATGTCCGACGCGCGCTTCTTGATCGCGTTGAGCAGGATGACGTTGCACAGCTTGATGACCGGCGCCTCGCCCGACGCTTTTTCGAGGTCGACGATGTTGACGTCGTCCTCGTCGCCGCCAAGCTCGACGGCGTCGGCGTCGATGTCGCCGAGCACGTCGTCGTAGGTGACCTGCTTTTCGTAGTAGCGCGTGATCGCTTCGTCGATCGCGACTTCCGAGGCGACCACGACCTCGATGTTGAGGCCGGTGCGGAACTTCAAGTCGTCGATGGCGTAGATGTTCGACGGATCGGACATCGCCACGATCAGCGTCGCGCCCGCGCGATTGACCGGCAAAAGCTGGTGACGCTTGGCGAGCTCGGCGGGCACGAGCTGCAACACGTCGGGCGAGATCTCGAAGTCCGCCAGGTTTATAGAGGGAACGCCGTACTGTTTCGAGAGGAAGTTGGTCAGCTCCGTCTCGTCGAGGATGCCCAGCTTGGTGAGGCTATAACCGAGGCGGGCGCCGGTCTTACGCTGTTCTTCTTGCGCCTTCTGCAGCTGCGAGAGCGAGATCAGGTTCTCGCGGACGAGCAGCTCTCCGAGTCGACTCATTCACGCTCCATGGATGCGGATCGATACACAGATCAGAGCGTTACCGAGGATAACAGGCGCGTATAGATCGGTCAAGGGAGCGCCGCCACCGTGTTTCTTGGCAAACCGAGTAAGATGCGCCGAATGCGTGGCGACAGATTCGGAATTCACCGCGTGATGGAGCCGGCGGGCACGTTGCCGCAAGCGGCGCAGCGGTTAAATAACGACTTCGATAGCGTCTACGACGACGAGGTGCTGCTCGAAGTCGAGCGGCTCAACATCGACAGCGCCAGCTTCGTGCAGATGCAAGGGCAGGGCGACGTCGCCGCGCAGGTGCTCGAGACCGTGCGCGCGCGCGGCAAGCAGCACAACCCCGTCACCGGCTCGGGCGGCATGCTGCTCGGCCGCGTGTCGCGCGTGGGCGGCGCGCTCGGCGATATGCAATCGCCGCTGGCGACGCTCGCCAAGGGCGATCGCGTGGCGACGCTCGTCTCCCTCACGCTGACGCCGCTCAAGATCGATCGCATCGTCTCGGTCGATCCCAAGCGCCATCAGATCGTCTGCGCCGGCCAGGCAGTGCTGTTCGCCTCGGGCATGGCGGCCAAGATGCCCGACGATCTCCCCGAGCCGGTCGCGCTCGCCGCCTTCGACGTCGCCGGCGCCGCGCCGCAAGTGGCGCGGATGACGAAGCCGGGCGCGCGCGTGCTCATCCTCGGCTGCGGCGGAAAATCGGGCCTGCTCACCAGCGCCGCCGCACGCCGCGCCGGCGCCGCGCGCATCATCGGCGTCGAGCGCAACGACGAGGCCGCCGCATCTGCACGTCGTCTCGGCGCCGTCGACGAGATCGTGCTCGGCGACGCCAACGACGCCGTCGGCGTGGCCACGCGCGCGATGAAGGCGGCCGGCGGCGAGTTCGATCTCGCGGTGTCGTGCGTGAACGTGCCCGACGCCGAGATGGCCGCGATCCTCGCCACCCGCGACGGCGGCGTCATCTATTACTTCTCGATGTCGACGTCGTTCACCAAGGCCGCCCTCGGCGCCGAAGGCGTCTCGCGCGACGTCACCATGATCGTCGGCAACGGCTACGCGCCGGGCCACGCCGAGTCGACCCTGCAGCTGCTGCGCGCGGAGCCGACCCTGCGCGCCATCTTCATCGAGCGCTACGGCTAGGGCTGCGGCCTCGCCCGCGCTTTCTCGGCACGGAATCTCGCCTTCCGTTGTGGAGTCAGCGTCTGCGCTCACCGCCGACGTTGGCTCCGCCGAAGATCACGGCCCCCTCGTTCGCGCTTCAGCGCGGACGACGGACCTGGGGAGCCCGTCCGCTCTGCCTCCCTGATCTCCTACCCACTCCGATTTCGAGGTGGCCGGGCACAGGTGGAGTTTGCCTCCCCGTCCACGGCGCGATGCGCGGCACAAGCTGTGCGCAAAATTCTGGAGGATGCCTAGGGCGAACCCATGTCGCCGCTCGCTCCAGCGCACGTCGTGATCTTCGTGTACGTCGACACGCGCACGTCGTAGCGATTGACGTCGAGGTCGTTGGCGCCGACGACCACGACGAAGTAGGTCCCCGCCGTCGCCACCGGCCCGGTCGCGCACGCGTTCGACGTCGCCGTCCCGTCGCTACCGATCATCGTCCCGCCGGCGTCGAGGATCGCCACGTCCAAGTCGCCGTACGTGATGTCGTAGGACACCTCGGCCTTGATCGTCGCCACGCTCGCGTCGACGTCGATGCGAAAGAAGTCGACGTCGTGCGACTTGGTCGCCGGGTTCGGCCCCGTCGGACAGATCGCCATGTTGGTCAGCTTCGGCGTGTTCGCCGCGTCCGGCGTCGCCATCACCAGGACCGGCTTGTTGGGCAAGAGCGGCCCGTCGTTCGGCTCCAGGCTCTCGTCGGGACAATCGGCCGTCGTGTTCAACCCCGGGTCGGTGTGCTGCCCGCTGTAGCTCTGGCCCGTCTTCGGCACCAGCACCGGCGGCGCGCCGTTCACGCAGCGGTTGTCGACGCAGATGAAGCCGGTCGGGCACGCCGGATTGTCGTCGGGGTCGCAGACGAACCCGCCCGACACCACCTTCGGGTGATAGCAGCCGCCAATGAAGAGGAGCGAACCGAGAAGCGCCAGAAGCGCGCGAATCATCAGAACGTGATGCCGCCTGCCACGCCCGCGACGTTCGGCCCCACCGTCGGCAGGAGCCACGCGGTATTGTGCTTCGGCTTCTCCTCGCCGCGATGCTTGAGCACGACCTGATCGACGATCATCATCGTGACGCCGCCGACGGCGCAGATGCCACCGACGACCGTGAGCCCGATGCCGATGCCGTTGTCGCGGATGCCGCGCGCTTCGACGGTCTTGTCGTCGTAGGGCGTGGCGTTGGGATCGCTGAACTTGTACGGCTGCCCGGTGTTCGGGTCGCGATACTGGCTGTCGGCGGTGAGCACGTTCGAGTAGCTCTGCGCCTGATAGAGGAAGTAGCTGCCGATGGCGAACGAGGCCACGCCGAGCGCGGCGACGACGACGCCGCCCCAGAAAAGCCCGCCGAAGCGATTGGTTCGCTCGCCTTCCGACGAGCGCGACGAGCCATGATGCTTGTGCGGCTTCTCCGCGATCTCGCCGGTGATCGGCGCCGCCTCGTCATCGAGGTCGTTGTGCGCCGAGCCCTTCT
>DASXOU010000406.1:0-3956 GCA_036494045.1 Polyangia bacterium
GAGGGCGAGTCGGTCGACTACTACGACGGCGAAAAGATCGACTGAGAATCGATTGGCGCGCGCTACGGGACGTGCGCGTACTCGAGCTTGATCCCGTCGGGGTCGGCGAAGAAGACCGCGTAATAGCCGGGCGCATAGGGATATTCCGCGGGCGCATCGAGGATGGAGAAGCCGTGCTCCGGCAGCGCCCGCGCCAGCGCGTCGACCGCCGCGCGCGACGGCGCCGACCAGCAGATCTCGCACAGCCCGACGCGATCCTTGGAGAACGGCGGATCGCCCGCGTGCTTCGGATCCTGCGGCCGAATCCAGAAGCGCGCCACGTCGGCCAGCCAGCCCGTCGACGGGCCGTAGTCGACGCGCTTCGGAAATCCGAGCTCCGGCATCAGCCACGCATACGCGCGCCGCGAACGCTCGATATCGGTGACGCAGATGATCATGTGGTGAAAGGCGCCCATGGCCGCGATCTATCACGCCGACCTCGGCTTGACGACCCCTGAAGATTCGGTAACGTCGCATCATCGTGCCCGACGGCTATTCGACGACGCTGTCCGCCACCGCCGAGGAGAGCGCGGCTGCCGTCGCGGCGCTGCCGCGCACCTACGGCGTCCTCGGCCGCTACGCGCTGCTCGAGATGATCGGCCACGGCGGCATGGGCGTGGTGTGGAAGGCGTACGACCCGCTGCTCGATCGCAAGGTCGCATTGAAGCTGCTGGCGTCGCGCGGCAACGTCGTCGTCGAGGCGCAGGCGATGGCTCGCGTGCAGCATCCCAACGTCATCACCGTCTACGACGCCGGCGTGCAAAAAGCCGGGACACGCGAGCTCGCCTACGTCGCCATGGAGCTCGTCGAGGGGCGCACGCTCAAGGCGTGGCTCGACGCCGAGCCGCGCAGCGCCGAGGAGTGCCTCGAGCTCTTCCTGCTCGCCGGCCGCGGCCTTTTGGCCGCGCACGACGCCGGGCTCGTGCATCGCGACTTCAAGCCGTCGAACGTGCTCCTCGGCGACGACGGGCGCGTGCGCGTGTCCGACTTCGGGCTCGCGCTCGTCGGCGGCACCGGCGGCAGCGGCAGCACGAGCGGCAGCGTCGAGCGCGGGCCCAACGGCGAGACCGCGACGACGACGACGCTCTTGAGCCCGTTTGCCGGCACGCCGCGCTACATGGCGCCCGAGCAGCTGCACAACTTGTCGGCCGACGCGCGCGCCGATCAGTTCGCCTTCTGCGTGGCGCTCTACGAAGCGGTCTTCGGCGCGCATCCGTTCACCGGCGACGATGCCGCGTCGGTCGCCGAGCTGCGCGCGCGCGTGCTCGAGCCGCCGACGCCGCCGGCGCGCTCGCGCCTGACCGCGCGGCTGGCACCCGCGATCCTGCGCGGCCTTTCGGCCGAGCCGGCGGCGCGCTGGCCGTCGATGCACGAGCTCCTGGCCGCGCTCGAGGCGGCGCGCGGCACGCGGGGCAAGCGGCTCGTCTTCGGCGCGGTGGCCGTCACCGTCCTCGCCGTCGTCGCGGCGATCGGCTGGCGCGAAGCCGCCACGCCGCCGCGCGCCTGCGTGCACGCCGCCGATGCGCTCGCCGGCGCGTGGGGACCGGCGCGACGCGGACCGCTCGCGACTTCGTTCGCCGCGCTCGGCGACGCCGTTGGCGGCGACGTGTGGCCCGGCGTCGCCGCCACGCTCGACGACTGGAGCGCGCGCTGGCGCACCTTGCGCATCGAAGCGTGCGAAGCCGATCGCAACGGCAAGCTCGTCTCGCCGACGCTGACCGCGCGCCGCGAATGCCTCGACCGCCGCCTGGGCGAGCTCGACGGCCTGGTGCAGACGCTGGACAAGCCCAACCGCACCGTCGCGCTCTACGCCACCCGCGCCGCGCACGGCTTGACGCCGCCCGAGAGCTGCCTGAGCGCGCTGCCGCCCGTCGACGCCAAAGCGGCGCCGCCGTCGCTCGGCGCCAATCGTGACGCCGTCGCCAAGGTGCGCGCGCGCATCGATCGCGCCGCCGCGCTGCGCGCTCTCGGCCAGCCGCGCCCCGCGCTCGACGAGGCCAAGGCTGCCGCCGCCGCCGCCGGCAAGATCGCCTGGCCGCCGCTCAGCGCCGAGGCCGAGCTCGAGGTCGGCCGCAGCGAGCTCGACGTCAACGCCACCGAACCGGCCACCGACGGTTTTTATCGCGCGCTGTGGAGCGCCGAGGCCGCGCGCGACGACGGCCTCCGCCTCGAAGCGTCGATGGGCCTCTTCAAAGCGAGCCTCGACGCGTCCAACTACACGCTCGCCGGCCGCTGGAACGAGACCGACAAGGCGATCGCGAGGCACCTCGCCAGCGACGGCACGCGCGCCGCGCGCCTGGCCTTCGACGACATGCGCCTGGCGCTCTACAAGGGCGAGACCAAGCGCTGCGTCGCTTCGGGGGAAGAGGCGCTCGCGCTCGCCGACAAGGCGTCGCCGCTGTCGCCGCTCGTGGTCAGCGTCATGATCAACCTGGCGCGCTGCGAGAGCGCGCCCGAGCGCGAGGCGGACGCCGTCGCCATCTTGAAGCGCGCGCTGCCGATGTCGGAGAAGATCAACGGCCGCCAGAGCGCGCAGACCGCCAGCGTCTTGACCGAGCTCGGCATCCGGGCGCGCCGCGCGCATCGCTACGACGAAGCCGTGGCCGACTATCGCGAGGCGCTCGCCATTCGCGAGCGCATGGTCGGCCCCGACAACCCCGACTGCGCCTCCGTTCACAACAACATCGGCAACGTCTTGCGCGATCAAAAGCGCTACGCCGAAGCCAAGGTCGAGTTCGAGCGCGCCATCGCCATCTGGACCAAGGCGTGGAGCGCCGACAGCCCCGCCATCGCCGTCGGGCTCGGCGGCATCGGCAAGATCGCGATGGCCGAGGGGCGACCGGCCGAGGCCGAGCCCTACTTCCGCCGCGCCGTCGCCATCACGCGCGCGAAGCGTCCGCCCGGCCATCCCGATCTGGTCAGCGATCTGCAGAAGCTCGGCGAGGCGCTCGTCGCCGAGAAGAAGCCGGAAGCGGTCGCCGTCTTCGAAGAGGCGCTCGCCGCCGTCGAGAAGGACGGCGACGCCTCGGCCGGCGATCGCGCCGAGGCGCGCTTCTGGGCGGCGCGCGCGCGCTACGAGACCAACGTCCGCCGCGCCGGCGCCTGGACAATCATCGACGCCGCCTGCAAGGAGCTCGACACGCCCGACTCGCAGGATTCGCTCCACGAGTGCCGCGCCTGGCTGACGGCGCATCCGGCGGCGCGATGACGGCGACGCGCTCGGCGAGCACGCGCTCGCTTTCCGGCGCCGGCGCCGGCGACGACGCCGGCCAGGGCGGCATCCTGCTCGTCGCCGGCGAAGGCATGCTCACCACCTTCCCGCTCGTGTCCGACGAGGTCGTGATCGGCCGCGGCGCCGAGTGCGACGTGGTGCTCGCGCACGCCTCCTTGTCGCGGCGGCACGCGCTGCTCCGCCTCGGCCCGCCGCTCACCGTTGAGGATCTGGGCTCGAAGAACGGCACGCTGGTGGCGCGCAAGAAGCTCGCGCCCGGCGTCGCCGCTCCGCTCGCCGTCGGCGAGAGCTTCCACATCGGCCGCTTCTCGTTCGTCCTGGTGCGCGCGCCGCGCTCGCGCACGCTCTCCACGCAGCACGGCGCCGAGGCGCTGCGCGTGCTCGACCCGACCGGCGCCCGTCCGAGCGCGCTCCTCAGCGACCTGGCGGCGAGCGGCATCAACGCGCTCATCGTCGGCGAGACCGGCGTCGGCAAGGAGATGCTCGCCGAGACCTTGCACCGCCTGTCGCGTCGCGCCGGCGCCTTCGTCTGCGTCAACTGCGCGGCCATCGCGCCCGCGCTCATCGAGAGCGAGCTCTTCGGCCACGAAAAGGGCGCCTTCACCGGCGCCGTCGCGCGGCGGCTGGGCCGCTTCGAGATGGCCGACGGCGGCACGCTGTTCCTGGACGAGGTCGGCGACCTGCC
>DASXOU010000407.1:0-3543 GCA_036494045.1 Polyangia bacterium
CCCGGCGAACGACATGTCCTGATGGCCGCCTGGGGTCAGCTCGACCAGATCGCCGGTGCAGCCAACCATCAGCCCGATCGCAAATACCGAAAGAAAAATTCGCATGCGGGTCTCGTTCAGCAAGCGCCGTGCCTCAGCAACGGCGCGATTCTCTTTTGACAATCGTCCCCATCCGTGGGAGTGCGGACCCCGCATTGGACCCGCCGAGCCCCACTTTACCACACCCGCGTGGCGCGGTGGGTCAGAAAGCCTTGGGGATCTTTCCGAGGTCGACCTGCGCCAGGGCGGCGCGGATGAGCTGCGACTTATTGGCCTTGGTGTGCCCGCGGCGCTTGAGCTCCGCGACCATCCGCTCGAGATGCTCGATGTCCTGGTTGTAGAGCGAGATGCAGACGACCTTGTAGTGCGTCGGCTTGGCCATCGTCTTCGGCGTCGCCGTTGGCGACACTGAATTGGCTGCTTCGACGTCTACTGGCAGCGGCTTGTAGAAGCGCTCGAGGATGGAGTCGGCCGCCAGGGGATCGTCACCCATCACTTCGACGTGGCGCTTCTCGACTTGGCGTTGCGGTTTCATGCGGCCTCCGGGCGCGGTTGGGGAACCGGCGCCGCTCCGGCCACGTAGCGCGCGACCAGGCGGCGATAGTCTTCGGCGCCCGGCGAGTCGGGCGCGTACTCGAAGATCGTCTGACGGTGGCTCGGCGCCTCGGCGAGGCGCGTCGAGCGGCGAATCGGCTCGTACAGCCGCTCGCCGAAGTGCCCGCTCAAGGTGTCGAACGCTTCGCGCGCCAAACGCGTGCGCGCGTCGAAGAAGGTCGGCACCACGCCCGAGATGCGGACGGTGTGGCCGAAGTGCTTGTCGATGTCCTTGAGCGTCCGCAGGACCTGCTTGACGCCGACGAGCGCCAGATAATCGCAGCTCACCGGAATCAGCACCTCGTCCGCGAACCCGAGCGCGTTCTGGTTGAGCAGCGACAGCGACGGTCCGCAGTCGAGGACGATGTATTGATACTTGGCGCGCAGCCCGGCGAGCTTGTCGGCGAGCACGCGATCGCGGCCGCTGTCGATGCGCGCCAGGAACACCTCGGCCATCGCCAGCGTCGCGTCGGCGGTGACCACGTCGAGCTGCCCGCGCACCGGGACGATGACGTCCTCGGGCCGGGTCGCGTCGTCGACCAGCAGGTGATAGAGCGTGCGCTCGCCACGCACGCCGAGCGATGCGCCGACGTTGCCCTGCGCGTCGACGTCGATGAGCAGCGTGGAGAAGCCGCGATCGGCGATGCCGGCGGCGAGGTTCACCGCTGTCGTGGTCTTGCCCGTGCCGCCCTTCTGATTGAGGATGGCGACGCGGCGCGAGCGGCGCTGCCCGCCGAACGCGGCGTCGCCGAGCGCGACCTTGCGGCAGTCGAGCGCGCAGAAATATCGCCGTCCACCGTCGATGACCGCCACCTGGTAGGCGAACTGCGGCGCGAACTCCCGAGCGCAGACGACGCAGCGGACGGTGAGGGACGACATACTTTCATCAAACGCTCGCCCGACGACGAGCGCAATTTTTTGGCGTCGAAATCCGGACGCTCCTGTCGCGATTCGGTCGCGTCGCTCGCGTCGGTCGCCATCGTCCCCGCCCATCTCGCGCCGTTCCGCTTGGCCGCACGATTGCAATTCCGCCGTCGCATGTGGAAACGAACGCTCGTCGCGCTGCCCGTGGCGCTGATCACGCTCGCGCTCCTCGGCGGTGCCGAAGGCATCGACGGCGATGAGCTCGCCTGCGAAGCCGCGGTCAAGCACCTCATCGACTGCTGTCCGACAGGCGCGCCGGCGACCACGCTCGACTGCTACGCGGGCCGCGGCTGCGACACCACCAAGCCCGATCTCGACGCCGCGCAGTCGAGCCAGTTTCTCGCCGAGAGCTGCCGCGAGCTCGACGACTCCGGCGCCTGCCAGACCGCGCCGCCGCCACCGTCGTCGTCGACAGAAGAGCAGGGCGAATGATGCGCGGCCATCTGCCACTGTTCGCCCTCGTCGTCCTCGCCGTCGCGGCGCCCGCCGTCGCGCAGGAGATGATCGAGATCCCCAATCCTCCGCCGCCTCCGCCGCCGTGCTGCTGCTGCGTCGAGGAGCCGCCGCCGCCGCCGCCATCCGCGCCAAGCGGCTCGTTGTACTTCGCCGTCGCCGGCGCCGCCGCCTATCGCCGCGCCTTCGGCGCCGATCTCGGCGCCGCCAGCCTCGACGTCGCGCTCGGCGGCCAGACCGCCAAATGGAGCCTGGGCGCGCGCCTGCGCCTCGACGCCGGCGCCATCGACGGCCTCTTGCCCTATCAGCAGCTCGCCATCGGCACGGCGCTGCTGGTGCGCGTCTCGCCGCGCGTCGCCCTCGGCGGCGCCATCAACTTCGGCTTCTTCTGGTACGAGCGCGCCTCGGCTGCGCGCGTGACCGATCCGATCGTCTGGGCGCCGACGATCGGCGGCGAGCTCGACCTCACCGTCGACCTCGTCCGCACCGCGCGCGGCGGCGCCTTCTTCGCGCACGCGCGCGCCAACCTCGATTACATCGACACCGCCGCCGACCCCGGCACGACCGACGGCATGTCCGTCGCCGTCGCCGCCGGCCTCGGCTACCGCTACTGACGGCGGCGTGCTATGCGACGGAGATGCTGCCGCTCGACGATCTGACCGTCCTCGATCTCTCGCGCATCCTCTCCGGTCCCTACTGCTCGATGTACCTCGGCGACTTCGGCGCGCGCGTCATCAAGCTCGAGCACCCCGACGGCGGCGACGACACACGCGGCTTCGGCCCGCCCTTCGTCGGCGGCGAGTCGACCTACTTCATGTCGATCAACCGCAACAAAGAATCGGTCGCCATCGACTTCAAGCACGAGCGTGGACAGGAGCTCCTGCGCGCGCTCGCCACCCGCGCCGACGTCCTCCTCGAGAACTTCCGCCCCGGCGCGCTCGCCCGCCTCGGGCTCGACTACGAACGCCTGCGCGCGCTCAACCCGCGCCTCATCTACTGCAGCATCTCCGGCTTCGGCCACTCCGGCGACGCCGATTGGGTGCGCCGCCCCGGCTACGATCTCGCCATCCAGGGCATGGGCGGCCTGGCCTCGCTGACCGGCCCCGCCGACGGCCCGCCCTACAAAGTCGGCACCTCGATCGCCGACATCATCGCCGGGCTCTACGCGCTCTCGGGCATCCTCGTCGCGCTGCACGCGCGCGCCCGCACCGGCCGCGGCCAGCACGTCGACGTCTCGATGCTCGACGGCCAGATCTCGCTGCTCACGTATCACGCCGGCATCCACTTCGCGACCGGCGCCGTGCCGGCGCGACGCGGCAATCAGCATCCGTCGATTTCGCCGTACGAGACCTATCGCGCCAAGGACGGCTTCGTGAACATCGCCGTCGGCAACGACGCGCAGTGGCGCGCGCTCTGCCGGGCCGCTGGGGCGCCGCTCGGAGCGCTTGGCGACGACGCGCGCTTCGCCACCAACGCCGCCCGCGTCGAGCGCCGCGCCGAGCTCGCCGCCATCCTCGAGCCGGCCGTCGCCGC
>DASXOU010000408.1:0-2371 GCA_036494045.1 Polyangia bacterium
CGTGCGAGTCGCGCAGAGCGGCCACGAGCGCGCCGCCGGCGTCGAAGGCGGCCAAGGTTTGATCGGCGATGCGGCGGAATTGTCCGCGATCGGCGGGCAGGCCGCTCAGCGTCGCGAGGAGCTCGTCGCCGGCGGTGAAGAGCTCGTCGAGCGCGGGGCGATTCTCGCGTAACAGCGCCAGCGCGCGGCGCACGCTCTCTTCGGAGCGCGCGAGGAACTTGTCGATCTCGGGCGGGTCGACGCCGACGAGGAGCTCGCCGCCGCGCACCGGCGGGCCGGGCGCGGCTTGATGCGCGGGCGGGCCGATCTCGAGGTAGGCCTCGCCGAGCACCGACGGCGTGGCGACGAAGAGCTCGCTGTTGGCGCGCAGCTCGGGCGCCCACGCGCGCGCGACGAAGACGGTGAGCTCGACGTGGCTGCCGCCGGAACCGGCGCGATCGTCGTGCGCCACGGCATCGTGAACGCGCACGGCGCCGCGCACTTCGCCGACGTCGCGGCCGGCGAGGCGCACCTTGTCGCCGACGCGCAGCGCGCCGGTCGTCGCCATCGCCACGCGCACGACCACGCCGGGGCCGAGCGCGCGGTCCGAGAGCACGAGCACCCACACGACCGCGGCCACGAGCGCGACGACGAACGCGGCGCCGGCGGCGCGACGCGCGCCGCGTCCCGAGTCGTCGAACGGCGGGCCGAGCGACATGGGCTACGTCATTCCTTCCAGAAAAACTTCCACGGATTGCGTTTCAAGTCGCGCACCAGCTCCTTGAGGTCGTCGTAGATCTGCGGGTCGACGAGCAGCGCGCCGGCGGTGCCCTTGCCCTTCTTGATGTCGCTGACGAGCGCCTGCGCGTCCGTCGTCAGCTTCTCGGCCTTGTCGCCGACGACGACCAGATCGTCGAGCGCCCTCTGCAGCTTGTCGCGCTCGCCCGGCCCGACGACGCTGGTGACACGGTCGACGCCGTCGAGCGCCTTCTTGGCTTTCGCGATCAATGGATCGATGTCGCGCTTGATCGACGCCGAGATGCCCTCGATGTTGGCGAGCGTGGCGCGCAGCTGCGTCGCGTCGCCGACGCCGCTCTTGATCGAGCTCAGCAAGTCGGCGGCCTGCTTCGAGAGCGCGTCGACGTTGCCGAGGAGGTGCCCGATCTCGGCCTTGTTGGTCTTCAAGATGTCGTCGAGCGTGCGCACCACCGACGCGCCCGACTGCAAGAAGTCCTTGATGACGTCCTTGTCGTCGCGGAGCAGGCCCGTAATCGAATCGAGGAACTCGTAGAGGCGCGCGACGATCAAGTCGGTGCGCGGCGGATTGACGCCGGCGACCGAGTGCGACGGATCGAGCGGCGGCTGATCCCACGAGCCGGGCTGGATCTCGAGATACTGCTCGCCGAGGACGCCCTGGGTGTTGATGAAGAACTCGGCGTTCTTGCGGATCGACTCCTTGACGCGATCCTCGACGAAGGCGACCACGCGCACCTGCACGCGCTTGCCGGTGTCGGGATCGATCTCGCCGCCGAGATAGCGAACCTCTTCGACCTTGCCGACCTTGATGCCGCTGATCTTCACGGCCGCGCCCGACTGCAGGTTGCCGGAGAAGTCGTAGTTGACGCGGATGCGCGTGCCGCCGCGCCACGAGAAGTTGCCGAGCAGCGCCAGAAAGCCGCCCAGCAGCACCAACGAAACGACGAGGAGCGCGCCGACTTTTGCTTCGAGCGATTTCATCAGAACCCCGGGGTTTCCATGGGCCCGTCGCTGCGGCCGTGGATGAATTGTTGCACGACTGGGTCGCCGGAGGCGCGGATCTCTTCGGGCGTGCCGACGGCGTGGACGGCGCCCTGGTAGAGCAGCGCGATGCGATCGGCGATGGCGAACATCGACGTCAGATCGTGCGAGACGACGATCGAGGTCATCTTCTGCTCGTCGGAGAGCTCGCGGATGAGCTTGTCGATGCGGCGCGCGCTCACCGGATCGAGGCCGGTGGTCGGCTCGTCGAAGAGCACGTACTCGGGGCCGACGGTGAGCGCGCGGGCGATGGCGGCGCGCTTGCGCGTGCCGTCGCCGAGCTCGGCCGGGTAGCTGTGCGCGAAATTGTGCATGTGCACCATTTCGAGGTAGCGCATGGCTTCCTTCTCGGCGTCGCGCTCGCGCAGCTTGCGATGCTTGCGCAGCGGCAGCGCCACGTTTTGCAGGAGCGTCATCGAATCGAAGAGCGTCGCGTGCTGGAAGACCATCGCGCACTTCTTGCGGACGTCGTAGAGCGCGCGTTCGGACAGCGTGTCGACGCGCTCGCCGTCGAGCCAGATCTCGCCGCCGTCGGGGCGGAGGAGGCCGACGAGGTGCTTGATGGTGACCGACTTGCCCACGCCCGAGGTGCCGA
>DASXOU010000409.1:0-3754 GCA_036494045.1 Polyangia bacterium
GATGTCGGCCACCACGCGATCGGCGCTGGCGTCGATGTCGATGTGGCCGCCATGGATGTGGGTGCGACCGCCGCCGAGATCGTCGATGGCCACGGCCAGCATCCTTCCCCCGCCGGCGCCGACAAAAGCGCGCCCCAGAAAGGCGCGTCCGTACAGCGTCATCAGATTGCCGTACCACTCCGAGGTGAAATCAAGGTCCAGGCTGCAGGCGTTGCCGGTCAGCTCTCCGTCCTTGACGAAGAATGGGCGCTTGCTGCTGAACACGTCCGGGTAGGCGCGGTGATGCTGGACGGCGAAGAAGAAGCTGTCGCTGTAGCCGAAGCTCGGGCGCTCGACCCGCTTGCCGCCGATCATCGCGTAGCGCGGCGTCCCGCAGCCTGCGAAAAGAACGAAGGCGACGAGCGCTGCGCGCATGTCTCTACGCCGCCGCGGTCACCACGAGCGGCCGCCCGTCGCGGATGACCGCCGTGTGCTCCTCCTGGACCGCCACCGCGCCGTTGCGCGTACGCAGCGTCCAGCCGTCGGCCTCCGTCTCCAGCCGCTCGCCGCCGCCGCGCTCCGCCAGGATCGGCTCGATCGCCACCACCAGCCCGTCGGTGAAGCGCCCGCGCGCCCGCGGCGTGAAGTAGTTCGGGATCGACGGCTCTTCGTGGACGCGGCGACCGACGCCGTGCCCGCACAGCTCGCGCACCACCGAGAAGCCCGCCGCCTCCGCCTCGCGCTCGACCACCAGGCCCACCCGCGCGATCGGCTCGCCCGCGCGCGCCACTTCGAGCGCGGCCACAAGCGCGCGCCGCGCACACGCCGCGAGCGCGTAGAGCGCGGGCGCCGCTCCGTCGAGGATCACGGTGATCGCGGCGTCGGCGACGTAGCCGCCCAGCTCCGCGGTGACGTCGAGCTTGACCACGTCACCGGGCGCGAGCCGCCGCGCGCCCGGGACGCCGTGCGCCACCTCGTCGCCGACGCTGATGCAAGCGCAGCCGGGAAACCCGTACTCGACCGCAGGAGCGGAGCGCGCGCCGTGCCGCTCGAGGACCGCGGCGCCGACGGCGTCGAGCTCGGCGGTGGTGAGGCCGGGGCGCGCCGCCTTCTTCATGGCGGCGAGCGCGCGCGCGACCACGCGCCCGACGCGCTGCAACTCGATCAGGTCCCGTTGCGATTCAATCGACATGCATCGAGCATAAGCTAGTTCGCGAGCGGCGTTGCGGCAGCGGCGGCGCGGGCGACGCCGTTGTCGCGGCGGGGCAGCCGCGGCGTCATGATCTTCGCGAGCAGATCGGGCTGCGACGGATCGCGCGCAAGCGCACGATAGCGCTCGCCGCCGTGCCAATCGAGCTTGAAGGTCCGGTAGCGCTCCTGCGACTCGACGAGCAGCTCGATCGGCGCCTTCTGCGTCTTCGCGCGCGCGAGCGCCGCTTTCATCGCGTCGGGCGAGAGCTTCTGCGCATCGACGGCGACCAGCGTCATGCCCGTCGTGAGCCCGGCCCGGTCCGCGGGGCTTCCCTCCAGGACGCCGGCGATGGTCCGTTTCTCATCGATATAAAAGCCGAGCGAGCGCCAGTAGGTCGTCGAGTGCCGGACGCGCTCCCGCACCTTGGTCAGCTCGGGCTTCTCGTCGGTGAAGACGATCTTGTATCCCGCGCCCTCGACGCCGCCGAGCGGCACCGGCGCGATCCGATCGACGCGCGCCTCGAAGAACGCGCGCCAGCTCGACGGCGCGGTCGCGTCCAGCGCCGACACGACGTCGTCGAGATCGTAGGGACGGACCTCGGGCGGCCCGTTCGTGCCGCCGAAGAAGCGCTGGCAGAAGTCGTCGAGCGAGCGCGCCCCGTTCGTCTGCTTGCGAATCAGGACGTCGGCTTCGAGCCAGATCAAGAAGCCCTCCGGATAATAGTCGGCATTGCGGCGCATCGATCCCCCGTTGCCGCCCGAGCCGTACAAGATGTCGGTGGAGATGGCGGTGTCGACGAGCGGACGCCAGGCGCGCCCGGGGACGTCGACGACGTCAGCCTGACGCCCGACGATCGCGCGCGCGTCGTCTGCCGACAGCATTCCGCTGCGCACGGCGATCAGCCAGCCGAGATATTCGGTGAGCCCCTCGTAGACCCACAGCAGGTCGCCGCGCATCGGCTCCTGGTAGTTCGACGTGGCGAGACCGCGCGGACGGCGATATTTCCCATCCCACGAGTGCGCGTATTCATGCGCCAGATAATCGGGCTGGATTCGTTTCAAATCGGGATCGACCAGCTCGCGTGCGCCCAGCGGCTCTTCGCTCGACGCGTGATGCTCGAGGCCGATCGGCGAGACGAAGTCGCTCGCGGTCACGAGGAAATGATAGGCGCCGTAGTGTCGGGCGCCGAAGAGCGCGTTGGCCTCGGCGACCATGCGCTTCCAGCTCTCGACGGTAGCCGCGGGCACCGCCAGCGCCGCGGCGTCGTCGCCCACGAGGGCGAGCGTGTGCGGCGCGCCGTTCTGTGTCCCCAGATCGAAGGTCGCCAGATGCGCGCCGGCGATGACCGGCGAATCGACCAGCGTCTCCAGCGAGACGGGCGCGAACTCGATGGTTCCGTTCGCCGCGGCCGTCTTCGTCAGCGCGGTCGCGAACGACCAGCCGGACGGCAAGCGCAGCCGCGGGCGGACGGCGAGCGACGCGACGCGCGCGACCTTCGGATAGAGGACCACCTCGTTCCAGCGCAGATCGACCAGCGACGCCGTCGTGCGTCCCTTGCCTGGCCTGCTGAGCGCGTCGAGGTCCACGTCGAGCGACGAGGCGCCGCTCGGGACCGTCACGTGCAGCTCGAAGAGGTCCGCGCTGTCGCGCCGCCACGCGACCGGCTTGCCGCCGGCGGTGATGCGCAGGTTGACGAGATCGGCGATCGGCCCCGTCGGCCGATGCTCGCCCGGAATCCACTTGGGATAGGCGAGGACCAGCTCGCCGGCGGCGACGGGCACGACGACATGCGCGTGCAGGACGCCGCGCGCCGCGTCGGTGGCGTCGACGGTGAGCGTCATCGCGGGCGGCGTCGCGGCGGCGGCGCGAAGGCCGCCCGCGAAGAGAGTCAGGGCGAGAGCGAACAGGGTCCTCGGGATCGCGCGGCTCATCCCCGTTCTATATCCCGCGCGCCGCCAGCGAGGTGTGATCGCCGTCGCCGTCGCGAAGAGATCGCGCGGAGCATTGCTTCGGTCGAGGGGCGCGTGTTACGGTCTCGCCGCCGCGGCGTGCGCGCTTCTTCGCCGGGGGGCCTCACAACCAGGAGGGAACGATGTCCAAGGTGAAGATGCTGGTGGATGCAGGTCTCGTCGACGAGAAGGAGCTGACCGACGAGCACAAGCAAACGATCGAGCAGGAGATCACGACCGAGGAGATCGAGATCCTCATCCGCGTCGGCAAGAAGATGGTCAGCCACCCCAAGCTGGGCCACAAGAAGGTCGGCTGCGCCCTCTAGCCGGGGACTGACGAGTGGAGCTCGTTCGTTTGCGGCGCAGCGCCCGTCCGTCGGGTAGTCCCCGTCGACCCGGGCGGGTGCTCCTCGTCGAGCTGCCGTTCAAGACCTTCAGCCGTCCCAGCCTCGGGCTCAGCCTCCTCAAGGCGGCGCTCGTTGAGGCAGGGCATGCCTGCACGATCCGGTACGCCAATCTCGATTTCGCCGCGCTCATCGGCCACGACACCGATCAAACGCTGGCCGAGCGGGTACCAGAGCCGCTGCTGCTCGGCGACCTAGTGTTCGCCCCTGCCGTCGACGCCGAGAGCGGG
>DASXOU010000410.1:0-2657 GCA_036494045.1 Polyangia bacterium
CGACGAGCGCGACGGTGCGGCGCGCGCCGATGAGATCGACGAGCGCGCCGGGCGGCGCCCAGTTGAAGCCGAAGCCCATGATGCGATCGACGTCGGCGACGCGCTCGACCACCTCGCCGACGCGGCCCAGGCCGTAGCTGACGTAGCCGAGGATCACGCGGCGCATGAGCTCGGCGTCGGCGCCGCCGGCCTCGGCGAAGGCGTCGAACGCCTGCCGGTAGCGGCCGACGCGATGGAGCTCCTTCATCCGGCGCGCGATTTCCGGAATCTGGATTCCGTAATTCACGCCCTTCTTGAAGAAGCCGCCCTTGTCCGGCGTCTTGTCGCCGAGGCAGCCTTCGGCGAGGCGCGCGCGCATCCCGGGCGGCATGCGGAACGACTGGTGCGCCTCGTCGCGCGTGTGGGCGTACACGTTGTCGACGATGGCGGCGTGCACGTCCCAGCCGACGAAATCGATGGTGGCGAGCGGCGCCATCGCGCGCCCGGTGTGCGGCCCGACGAGCGCGTCGATATAGGCGGCGCCGTCGGGGCCGCGCGCTTCGGCGAGCTGCGCGCACTCGTTGAGCACCTTGAAGCCGACGCGGTTGCCGCAGAACGCCGGCGTGTCGCTCGTGCGCACGAGCTCGCGCCCGAGCCGCTGGCGGAGGAGCGCGTCGACGTCGACGACGACTGCGGGATCCGTTCCTGCGTGTGGAATCAGCTCGCAGCCGACGATGACGTTGGGCGGGTTGAAGAAGTGGATGCCGAGAAAGTGGCGCGCGAAGCTGGCGCCGCCCGCCCTTGCCATGGCCGCGATCGAAAGTCCCGACGAGACCGTCGCCACGATCGCATCGGGACGGCGCGCCTCGTCGATCTTGGCCAGAAAGACGCGCTTGAGCGCCAGATCCTCGGACACCGCTTCGAACACCAGATCCGCTTCGGCGACGGTGCGCGCCAGGTCCTCGTCGTAGGTGCCGACGCGGATGAAGCGCGCGATCGCCGTCGACTTCGCCAGCTTCTCGGCGCGCCGCTGCCCTTCGATCGCCTTGTCTTTGGTGCGCGCGAGGAACGTCGTCTCGATCCCGGCGGCCGCGAACACCTCGCCCGATCCGGCGCCCATGGCGCCGTTGGCGCCCAGCACCACCACCTTGCGGATTTGTCGTGCCATGCGATCAGTCCTGCGCGCGCGGCCCGGTCCTGTCAACGTGTAAACTCGCTTGAAAAGCGTCGATTCTCGTCGCTGCGTCGAAGTTTCGCAACGATTTCGCGTCGTGTCGCGTCAAAATCGGCACGACGATTTTCAACTCCTGTTAATCAGTCAACAGGTCTATACCTACGGCCATGGTCATCGTGCTCAAGGCGGATGTGCGCTCGGAATCGCCCGAGGTACAGCAGATCGTCGCGCTGGCGGCGAGCTTCCCCGGCGTGTCGACGCGCGTGCACGTGGTGCAAGGCGCGACGCGCTCGCTCACCGAGATCTATCTCCTCGGCCCGACGCACGCAGTGCCGACGACGCCGTTCGAGGAGTTCGAAGCCGTCGAGAAGGTCGTGCGCATCACCGAGAAGTTCCGCGCCATCGGCCGTCACGGCGGACAGCTCGAGGCGCTCGGCTTCGAGTACAACGGCGTCACCTTCTCGCAAGAGACGCTGCACGTTTTCCCCGGCCTGTGCGCCGTCGACAACCGCGAGAATGTCGAAGCCACGTTTCGCGCGCTCGCCGCGCACGGCGTCGTCACCACGCGCGCCGGCGCCTACAAGCCGCGCACCTCGCCGTACGATTTTCAGGGCCACGGCGCTGCGTGCCTGCCCTACTTGTTCGAGCTCGCCGGCAAGTATGGCATCCGCGTCATCGCCATGGAGATCACGCGGCAGGAGCACATCGACGAGATCAGAAGCGCGCTGGCAGCGACGGGAAACGCGACCGGCGTGATGCTGCAGATCGGTACGCGCAACGCGCAGAACTTCGAGCTCTTGAAGGCCGTCGGCGCGGTCGGCGACATGCCGGTGCTGTTCAAGCGCGGCATGGGCATCTCGCTCGAGGACTCGCTCAACGCGTGCGAATACGTGGCTTCGGGCGGCAATCACCGCATCGTGTTCGGGCTGCGCGGGATGAAGACGAACCTCGGCGATCCGCATCGCAACTTCGTCGACTTCGCGCACGTGCCGGTGGTCAAGCGGATGACGCGGCTGCCGGTGTGCATCGATCCGTCGCACTCGGTGGGGCGGCGCGCGGTCGCGCCCGACGGGCTGCTCGACATCCTGCACGTCACGGCGCAGGCGGTGATCGCGGGCGCGAACATGGTGCTCGTCGACGTACATCCCAAGCCCGCCGAGGCGCTGTGCGACGGACCGCAGGCGCTGCTCCTCGGCGAGCTGCCGCTCCTTTTGCAAGACATCGGCATCGCGCGCCGCGCCTACGAGGAGCGCCGCGCGCTCGTGCGCCGGCTGGCCGACGACGGCGCACGACATTAAGATTGGCGAATGGACGTCGCGCATTTCACGCCCTGGTCGTCGCTGGCGGGCGGCGCGCTCATCGGGCTCTCGGCGGCGCTGTTGTGGATCCTCAACGGGCGCGTCGCGGGCATCAGCGGGATCGTCGGCCAGCTCTTGCGTCCGGCGCCGGGCGACGCGCTCTGGCGGATCGCGTTCGTCGTCGGGCTCGTCGGCGGCGGCACGCT
>DASXOU010000411.1:0-1610 GCA_036494045.1 Polyangia bacterium
AGCTCGAGGCGCTCCGCCAGGAAGCGCTCGAACGGCGCGACGAAGCCGTTCGGCAGATGCTGCACGAGCGCGACGCAGCCGGGAAAGTCGGGCGGCAGCGCGCCGAGGACGTCGACGATCGCCGACGGCCCGCCGCTCGACGCGGCGATGCCGACGATGGGACAGCGCGGCCGCGCGGCCATCATCAACGGCGGCGTCTTGGCCGGCGGCGCCGGCCGGTGAAAGCCGGGATGGCGCACGACGCGAACGGTGCCGAGCTGACGGATGAGGCCGCGCAGCCAGCGGCCGTCGTCGTGGCCGAGCGACGACTTCGACGCGATCTCGAGGGCGCCGCGGCCGATCGCTTCGAAGGCGAGGGTGCTGCCCTCGTCGGTCGGCTGCCCGGTGAGCACGAGGATTGGCACCGGCCGATGCGTCATCAGGCGCGCGATGGTCTCCAGCCCGCCGACACCGGGCATCTCGATGTCGACGGTGACGAGGTCCGGCTGCAGCGCGGCGACGCGCGACATCGCCTCTTCGCCGGTCGCCGCCTCGCCGACGACGGCGATGTCGCCGTCGGACTCGACGATGCCGCGCAGCATCTCGCGGAACAGCGGCGAGTCGTCGATCACGAAGATGCGCGTCGGCGGCATCATCGACGCCGCTCGGCGCGCCCGCGCGCCAGCTGCACGATGTCCTCCTTCCACACGCCGAGCTGATCGAGCACGACGGTGGAAAAGCGCTGCGGCTTCTTGGCGGCGACGAGGACATCGCGATAGGCGCGCGCCGCTTCGCCACGGTTGCCCAGCTTGTCGTTGCTGAGCGCGAGATAGAACGCGGCCGGCCACAGATCGGGATCGAGGAAGAGCGCGGCGCGCAGCGCTTGCACCGCGGCGCCGAAGTCGCCCATCATGTAGTGCGTCACGCCGAGCAGCAGATGCGCTTCGTTGCACAGGGGCGCGACCGCGAGCACCTGCGAGTAGAGCGTGAGCGCTTCGGCGAAGCGGCCCTCGACGTGACGATCGGCGGCGGCGTGCAAGAGCTCGCGGGCGCCCGGCGGCAGTGCGGCGGCGTCGCTCGACGGCGGCTCCTCGGCGGCGAACGGCGGCTCGTCGACGATCGCCGGTGGCGGCGACGGCAGCGGCGGCGGTGGCGACATCGCGGCCACGTCGTCGACCGGCAGCGTCGGCACGATCGCCGCGTTGGTCGGACGAAAGGCGATACGGCCGGCCAGCGACACCGGCCGCAGCTGCGTCGGCGACCACGGCTCGTTGGCGCCGAGGAACAGCCAGCCGTCGTCGTGCAGCGCGCGTCCGAGGCGCGTCACCGTCGCGGCCGCTTCGGGGCCGTGAAAATAGATGAGCACGTTGCGACACAGGATCACGTCCCAGCCGTCGCCCTGCTCGGGCCGCAACGGCGCATCGAGCAGGTTGTGCCGCACGAAGCGCACGCCCTTGCGCAGCGGCGCCGTGACGGCGCGGCGGCCGACGGCGTCGTCGACGAGATGGTGCGCGAGCCGCGCCGGCACGTGACGGCACGACCAGGCGCCGTAAACGGCCTCGGCCGCTTGCGCCAGAAAATCGCCGTTGATGTCGCTGCCGACGATGGCGACGCGACGCCGGCGCGCCGCG
>DASXOU010000412.1:0-5334 GCA_036494045.1 Polyangia bacterium
ATACCGACGAGGGGCCGGCCAAGGGCGACATCGAGAAGATTCCGACGCTGAAGCCGGCCTTCCAGAAGGACGGCACCGTCACGGCCGGCAACGCCTCGACGATCAACGACGGCGCGGCCGCGGTGATCGTGTGCGGCGCCGACGTGGCGCAGGCGCGCG
The DNA here is from genome assembly GCA_036494045.1 of Polyangia bacterium. GTDB lineage: Bacteria > Myxococcota_A > Polyangia > Palsa-1104 > Palsa-1104 > JAQBQH01. The sequence goes on from DASXOU010000412.1 coordinate 160, forward strand.
GGTGGAAGCCGCTGGCGAAGATTCGCGCGATGGCGCAGGCGGCGCAGGCGCCCGAGTGGTTCACGACGGCGCCGGCGGTTTCGATCGATCGCGCGCTGGCGAAGGCGAAGCTTTCGCGCAACGAGATCGATCTCTACGAGATCAACGAGGCGTTCGCCGTCGTCGCCATCGCCAACAATCAGCTGCTCGAGCTCGATCCGAAGAAGGTCAACGTCAACGGCGGCGCGGTCGCGCTCGGCCATCCGATCGGCGCTTCGGGCGCGCGCATCCTGACGACGCTGCTCTACGCCATGCAGGCGCGAGGCGGCAAGCGCGGCGTGGCGTCGTTGTGCATCGGCGGCGGCGAGGCGGTGGCCATGGTGGTCGAGCGCGCATGAGCGCCGGCGACATGATCAAGTCGATCGGCGTCATCGGCGCCGGGCAGATGGGCGGCGGCATCGCGCAGGTCGCGGCGCAATCGGGAATCGACGTCGTCATCGTCGACGCGCAGCGCGATTGGGCGGAAAAGGGGCGCAAGAAGATCGACGCCGCGCTCGATAAGCTGGTGCAAAAGGGCAAGCTCGACGCGGCGGCGCGCGCGGCCGCGATGGAGAAGATCCGCATCGCCGATGGCTACGCCGGATTCGCCGAGTGCGACCTGGTCGTCGAGGCGGCGACGGAAAATCAGGAGCTGAAGAAGAAGATCTTCGGCGAGCTCGACAAGACGGTGAAGCCGGGCGCGATCCTGGCGTCGAACACCTCGTCGATCTCGATCACGCTCCTCGGCGCGCAGACCAAGCGTCCCGAGAAGGTGATCGGCATGCACTTCATGAACCCGGTGCCGGTCATGAAGCTGGTCGAAGTGGTGCGCGGCCTCGCCACCGACGAGGCCACCTATCAGGCGGTGCTCGAGCTCGGCAAAAAGTTCGGAAAGTCGCTGGTGACGGCGAAGGACATTCCGGGATTCATCGTCAATCGCCTCTTGATTCCGTTTCTCAACGAAGCCTGTTTCGCGCTGCAGGAGTCGCTCGGATCGATCGAGGACATCGACCAGGGCGTCAAGCTCGGGCTCAACCATCCGATGGGGCCGTTCGAGTTGGCCGACCTCATTGGTTTGGATACGTGCCTGGCGATATCCGAGGTTTTGCACGCCGAGCTCGGCGACGATAAATATCGGCCGGCGCCGCTCCTGCGACAATATGTCGCAGCCGGCTGGCTCGGTCGAAAGAGCGGTCGCGGTTTCTACAAATATTAGAGGCCCGAAATGCCGTCGTACGAAAACGTTCGATACGAAGTGGACGGGTTTATCGCCACCATCACGGTCGCGCGCGAAAAGGCGCTCAATGCGCTCAATCGGCAGACGCTGAACGAGATCGGCTGGGCGCTGCGCGACGCCGACGGGGACGCGCGCATTCGCTGCGTGATCGTGACCGGCGCGGGGGAGAAGGCGTTCATCGCCGGCGCCGACATCGGCGAGATGGCCGATCAAGGGCCGACCGAGGCGCGCGGGTTCGCCGCGGCGGGGCGCGCCATCGGCGACGTGCTCGAGGCGATGCAAAAGCCGGTGATCGCCGCGGTCAACGGCTTCGCGCTCGGCGGCGGCTGCGAGCTGGCGCTGGCGTGCGACTTCATCTACGCCAGCGACAAGGCCAAGTTCGGGCAGCCCGAGGTCAATCTCGGCGTGATGCCCGGCTTCGGCGGCACGCAGCGGCTGCCGCGGCGCATCGGCGCGGCGCGCGCGATGGAGCTCATCTTGACCGGCGACATGATCGGCGCCGACGAGGCGCTGCGCGTCGGCCTCGTCAACAAGGTCGTGCCCGCGGCCGAGCTCATGGCCGAGACCAAGAAGTGCGCCGAGAAGATCGCGTCGAAGGGGCCGCTCGCCATCGCCTACGCGCGGCGCGCCGTGCGCAAGACGGCCGAGCTCAACCTGCCGGCCGGCAACGACTACGAGGCCGAGCTGTTCGCGCTGCTGTTTGCGACCGCGGATCAAAAGGAGGGCATGCGCGCCTTTCTCGGCAAGCGTCCCGCAAAATTCGAGGGTAAATAGGAACCAATGCATTTCGAGCTCAGCGACGAGCAGCGCCTGGTGCAGAAGACGGCGGCGGACTTCGCCAAGAACGAAGTGTTGCCCAAGGCCGCAGAGATCGATCGCAATCATCGCCATCCAAAAGAGCTGGTCGCGCGCATGGCCGAGTTGGGCCTGCTCGGCGTGGCGGTGCCGGAGAAGTGGGGCGGCGCCGGCTTCGACACCGTCAGCTACGTGCTGGCGATGGAGGAGATCTCGCGCGCCTGCGCGTCGACGGGCGTGATCATGAGCGTGAACAACTCGCTCGTGTGCGATCCGCTCGTGAAGTTCGCCACCGACGAGCAGAAACAGGAGTTCTTGGCGCCATTAGCCGCCGGCAAGCTGCTCGGCTGCTTCGCGCTCTCGGAGCCCGAGGCGGGCAGCGACGCGGCGGCGCAGAAGACGGTGGCCAAGGAAGACGGCGGCGACTTCGTCATCACCGGGATCAAGAACTGGATCACCAACGGGCCCGTAGCCGACGTCTGCATCCTGCACACGATGACGGCGCCGGAAAAAGGGCACAAAGGGATCACGGCGTTCATCCTGCCGATGAAAGAGAAGGGCGTGCGCACCGGGCCGCCCGACAAGAAGCTCGGCATCCGCGGCTCGCAGTCGTGCCAGATCTTTCTCGACGAGGTGCGCTTGCCCAAGCGCCTCCTCCTCGGCGAGGTCGGCGGCGGCTTCAAGGTGGCGATGTCGACGCTCGACGGCGGGCGCATCGGCATCGCGGCGCAGGCGCTCGGCATCGCGCGCGCGGCGCTCGAGGACGCGCTCGCCTACGCGGGCGAGCGCAAGACCTTCGGCAAGCCCATCGCGCAGCATCAGGCGATTCAGTGGAAGCTGGCCGACATGGCCACCGAGCTCGACGCGGCGCGCCTGCTCACCTGGCAGGCGGCGGTGATGAAGGATCGCGGCGTCAAGCACTCGATGCAGTCGGCGATGGCCAAGGTGTTCGCGTCCGAGGTCGCCAACCGCGCGGCCAAGGAGGCGGTGCAGATCTTCGGCGGCAACGGCTACGTGGAGGATTTCCCCGTCGAGCGGCACTTCCGCGACGCCAAGATCACCGAGATCTACGAGGGCACGAGCGAGATTCAGCGGCTCGTGATCGCAGGCAACCTGCTCAAGGAGTAACGATGCAAAAAACGTGGGGGATCGTGGTGGTGATGGTGTTTTGTGGCGCGTGCGCCGAGCAGTCGGGCGCGACCCAGCAGACGTCGACGGGGCCGTCGGAGTCGCAGGGCTCGGCGGTCGACGCCAACGCGCTCACGCCCGAGCGGTCGGACGCGATCGAGCGGACCTTTCAGCGCAAGACCGCGTCGCTGATGGACTGCTGGAGCAAGGAGTACGACAAGACGAAGGACCGGAAGTTCGAGGATGACCTGACGCTCGGGTTCGAGATCGAGCCGTCGGGGACGCCGACGAATGTGCGCGTCTTGAAGTCGACGGCCAACAACCACGACATCGATAGCTGCGTGACGCAGGAGATCGCGGGATGGTCGTTCCCCGAGGGCAACGCCAAGGTGCCGTACATGCGCACCGTGCACCTCGGAGCCGAGTTCTAGTGCGCCGCGTGCTCGTCGCCGCTGCGCTCGCGGCGGTTGCGCTCGCGGCGGTTGCGCTGCCGTGCGGTTGCGCGCACCGAGAGGCGAAGCCGGCGCCCGCGCCGGCGCCGGTGGCCGAGCGCGCGCCGGCGCCCGCGCGCGCCGAGCCCGACGAGATGAAGGTGACGGGCACGCTCGGCTCGCTCAACGACGACGAGATCGCCGGGCCGTTCCAGCGCCGCTGGGACGACATCACGCGCTGCTACGAGGAGGCCGCCGGCGGTAAGCAGTTCCTCGGCGGCAAGATCGAGGTCAAGCTGCGCGTGGCGGCGTCGGGCGATCCGAAGTCGGCGTTCGTGGCGGCGTCGACGTTCGGCAACTACGGCGCCGAGCGCTGCGTGCTCGGCATCGCGCGCGAGTTGCACTTCGCGCATCCGCACGGCGGTAGCGAAGCCGAGTTCAGCTATCCGATCGAATTTCGCGCGCGCCGGCCGGTGCAGAACTGGGAAGAGGCGCGCGTGTCGCCGTCGGTGGCGCGCCATCGCAAGGACGTGAACGACTGCCGCGGCGGCGCCAAGCTGCCGCCGGCGCTGTCGATGACGGTGTACGTGGCGCCGGGCGGAAAGATCGCGTCGGCGGGGCTGGCGGCCGACGCGCCGCTCGACGACGCGTTCGCCAATTGCCTGGTGCAGAAGACCAAGGGCTGGCGGCTCGACGATCCGCTGGGCAAGATCGCCAAGGCCACCGTCGAGGTCGCGGAATAGACGTGATCGACTTCGAGCTCAGCGACGAGCAGCGGCTGGTACGCGACACCGCGCGCGAGTTTGCCACGCGCGAGCTCGCACCCAAGGCGGCGGCGCGCGATCGTTCGGGCGCGTTTCCCGTCGAGGAATTGCGCGCGCTCGCGAAATTAGGCCTGCTCGGCGTCAACATCCCCGAGCCGCTCGGCGGCGCGCAGGCGGGCGTGGTCGCCTATTCGCTGGCGATGACCGAGGTCGCGCGCGCCGATGCGTCGGTGTCGGTGGCGATGGCGGTGACCAACATGGTCAGCGAGGTCATCGTCAAGTTCGGCACCGAAGAGCAGCAGCGCGCGTGGGTGCCGAAGCTGACGTCGGGTGCGGCGCTCGTGGGCGCGTTCGGCCTGTCCGAGCCGCAAGCGGGATCGGATCCGGCGGCGATGGCGACGACGGCCAGGCGCACCGCGAGCGGCTGGCGGCTCGACGGCGCCAAGCAGTGGATCACCTCGGGAGATCGCGCCGGCGTCTTCGTCGTGTGGGCGAAGACGGATCCCGCTGCCGGCAATAGGGGCATCAGCGCCTTCGTCGTCGCCGGCGGAACGCGCGGATTGTCGGCCGGCAAGCACGAAGACAAGATGGGCCTGCGCGGCTCGTCGACGGTGCCGCTGGTGCTCGACGAGTGCGACTTGCCCGAAGACGCGCTCCTCGGCAAGGTCGGCGGCGGGCTGTCGGTCGCGCTCGCCGCGCTCGACGGCGGACGCATCGGCATCGCGTCGCAAGCGGTCGGCATCGCGCGGTTCGCGCTCGACGCTGCGATCCGGTACGCCGGCGAGCGCACGACGTTCGGCCA
>DASXOU010000413.1:0-6736 GCA_036494045.1 Polyangia bacterium
GGCGGCCGCGGCGGCGACGCCGAGCCCGACGAGGAACGGGCGGCGCACCGGCGGCGTGGGAACGATGCGCGTCCAGCGGATGCTCGCCTCTGCGCGCGCTTCGGCGGCCGGCGAGATCTCGGCGGGCTCGGACAGCGCCGCCTGCGCCAGGCCGACGCGCGCCGCCAGCACCCGCTGCAGCGACGAGCCGCAGCGCGCGCAGCCGTCGACGTGGCGCTGCTCGCGGGACGTGAGCGTGCCGGCGAGCCGATGCGCGGCGACGTGGCTCACGACTGCACCTTGGCGGCCGTGGTTGCGGTGGTCGCGCCGTCGAGGCGCGCGTCGCCGGCGGCGCGGGCGTAGAACTCTTTGCGCGCGTAATGCAGGCGCGTGCGCACGGTCAGGACCGGCGCGCCGACGATGCCAGCGATCTCCTTGGGCTCGCGCCCCTCGATCTCGTGCAGGATGAAGACGACGCGCTTCTTGGGCGAGAGCTCGTCGAGGATGCGATAGACGGCGTCGAGGCGACGGCGATTGTCGAGCTCGCGCTCGGGGGTCTCGGCGCTCTGCAGATCGGGGGCGCGCTCGCCGACATCCTCGCTCGAGACTTCGGCGCGGCGCTTGCGCTTGCGCAGCCGCTGCAAGGCGACGTTGACGCAGACGCGATAGAGCCAGGTCGTGACCTTAGCGTCGCCGCGAAAGCGGGCGATCGAGCGGAAGACCTCGATGAACACTTCCTGCAGGACGTCCTCGAGATCGCCGCGGCCGGGGCCGAGCATGCGATGCAGATTGCGCGCGACCTCGGCGCGATAGAGGCGATAGAGCTCGCCGAGCGCTTCCTTGTCGCCGCGCTGGCAGCGGGCGACCAGATCGGGCTGCGCCGCGGGATCGGCGGCGGCATGCAGCTTTCCGGTGTTCATCCAGTACCTTGGTGGATTGTGCCACGAAAAACGTTCAGCGCTGGATATTCGTGTAGTTACTTGCTATTGGTCAGGGTCGCCGATGGACGATTTGGACCGGCTGGTCGGGATCATTGCGGAACGCGTCAAGGCGCGGCTCAACGGCGGCGGCGCGGCGCCGATCCGCTCGGACGCGCTCCGGCCGCTGGCGCGCGAGCAGTTGCGCGACGTGCCGTGCGTGGATGCGCCTTCGCATGAGGCGTGCGACGACTGCGGGATGTGCGCGACGCGCCGGCCCGAGAGCGTGCGCGCGATCGCCGGCGAAGGCGCGTGTCGCGTCGGTGCCGGTGTCGACGTCGGCAAGGTCGACGTGGCGATGGCCGGGATGATCGATCACACGCTACTCAAGGCCGACGCCACCGCCGCCGACGTCAAGAAGCTGTGCGACGAGGCGCGCAAGTACTGTTTCGCGTCGGTGTGCGTGAACTCGACCAACGTGGGCAAGGCGGCGGCGTATCTCGAGGGCGCGGGCGTGATGGTGTGCGCGGTGGTCGGCTTTCCGCTGGGCGCGATGACGCCGACAGCCAAGGCGTTCGAGGCGCGCGAGGCGGTGCGCTGCGGCGCCCACGAGATCGACATGGTCATCAACATCGGCGCCTTGAAGTCGCGCGACTACGCACTCGTCGAGGACGACATCCGGCGCGTGGTGCAGGCGGCGCGGCCGGCCAAGGTCAAGGTGATCCTCGAGACCGGCGCGCTCAACGCCGAGGAGAAGATCATCGGCTGCACGCTGTCGAAGATTGCCGGCGCGCACTTCGTCAAGACCTCGACGGGGTTCGGGCCGGGCGGCGCCACCGTCGAGGACATCGCGCTCATGCGCAAGCTCGTGGGCGACGAGATGGGCGTCAAGGCGTCGGGCGGCGTGCGCACGCACGAGGACGCGGAGAAGATGCGGGTGGCCGGCGCCAATCGCATCGGCGCGTCGGCGTCGGTGGCGATCGTCGGCGGCGCCGACGCGCCCAAGCAGGCGGCGAAGGGATATTAGCGTGGCGACCAAGATCGATCGCGTCATCTGGATCGTGCTCGACTCGTGCGGCTGCGGCGCGGCGCCCGACGCCAAGAGCTACGGCGACGACGGGTCGAACACGCTCGGCAACATGAGCGTCAAGCTCGGCGGGCTCACGCTGCCGCATCTGCAAGGGCTCGGGCTCGGCCACCTGACGACGATCTTGGGCGTGCCGCCCGTCGCTGCGCCGCGCGCGGCCTTCGGCAAGATGCGCGAAGCGTCGGCAGGCAAGGACACGACGACCGGGCACTGGGAGATGGCGGGGCTGCAGGTCGACACCGCGTTCCCGACCTTTCCGCAGGGTTTTCCGTCGGAGATGATGCGCCGCTTCGAGGCCGCCATCGGGCGGGGCACGCTCGGCAACAAGACCGCGTCGGGGACCGAGATCATCGAGGAGCTCGGCGCGGAGCATCTGAAGACGGGCAAGCCGATCGTCTACACGTCGGCGGACTCGGTGTTTCAGATCGCGGCGCACGAAGAGATCATTCCGATCGACGAGCTCTATCGGATCTCGGAAGCGGCGCGAAAACTGTGCGACGAGGTTCCGATCGCACGCGTGATCGCGCGGCCGTTCGTGGGCGAGCCGGGGAAGTTCAAGCGCACCTACAACCGGCGCGATTTTTCGATGCCGCCGCCGTCGGCGACGGTGCTCGACGCCATCGCCGACGCCAAGCTGCCGGTGGTCGGCGTGGGCAAGATCTGGGACATCTTCGCCGGGCGCGGCGTGACCGAGAACGTGCACTCCGAGGGCAACGCCGACGGCTGCGTGCGCACGATCGAGGCCATGGAGCGGGTCGAGCGCGGGATCGTGTTCACCAACCTCGTCGACTTCGACATGCTGTACGGACATCGGCGCGATCCGGCCGGCTACTATCACGCGCTGCAGGAGTTCGACGCGTTCCTGCCACGGCTGCAGAGCAAGCTCGGACCGCGCGACGTCGCGCTCATCACGGCCGACCACGGCAACGATCCGACGTATCGCGGGACCGACCACACGCGCGAGTACGTGCCGCTGATCGCGATGAGCGCGCGCGCCGCGGGGCACGACCTCGGCGTGCGCAATGGGTTCTACGACATCGCGCAGACGATCGCCGACGGGTTCGGCCTGCCGCCGCGCGCGCGCGGGCTCAGCTTCCTCTCCGCAGTGGCATGAACGTCGTCGGCATCAACGTCGTCGAGCTCATCCGGCGCAAGCGCGACGGCGGAACATTGTCCGCCGACGAAGTGAGCGCGTTCGTGCGCGGCGTAACCGACGGCGGCGTCACCGACTATCAGGCGGCGGCGCTGCTGATGGCGATCTATTTCCGCGGCCTCGACGGCGGCGAGCTGGCGGCGCTGACCGACGCGATGCTGCACTCGGGCGACGTGCTCGACTTGTCGGACCTCGCCGGCGCCAAGGTCGACAAGCACTCGACGGGCGGCGTCGGCGACAAGATCTCGCTGCACCTGGCGCCGGCGGTGGCGGCGTGCGGCGTGAACGTGCCGATGATCTCGGGGCGCGGCCTCGGCCACACCGGCGGCACGCTCGACAAGCTGGAGGCGATCCCCGGGTTCAGCGTAAACCTCGACGAATCGCGGTTTCGCGCGATTCTACGGCAGTGCGGCCTGGCGCTCATCGGCCAGACGGAGCGGCTAGCGCCCGCCGACAAGCGGCTCTATGCGCTGCGCGACGTGACCGGGACGGTCGAGAGCATCCCGCTCATTGCCGCGTCGATCATGTCGAAGAAGCTGGCCGAGGGCATCGACGGCCTGGTGCTCGACGTCAAGGTCGGCTCGGGCGCGTTCATGAAGACGCCGGAGCGCGCGCGCGAGCTGGCGCGGACGCTGGTCGACATCGGGCGGCGCGCGGGCAAGCGCGTCACGGCGTTCTTGACCGACATGGATCAGCCGCTCGGCCGTTGGGTCGGCAACGCCGTCGAGGTCGCCGAGTCGATCGCGGTGCTCGAAGGGCGCGGCGAGCCCGATCTCGTCGAGCTGACGCTGACGCTCGGCGGCGAGATGTTGGTGCTCGGCGGCGCGGCCAAGTCGTTCGACGACGGCCGCGAGCGCATCGCGCGCGTGCTCAAGGACGGCTCGGCGCTCGAGCGCTTCCGCCAGTGCGTGGCGCTGCAGGGCGGGCACATTCCGAACAAGGCGTGGTTCCCGCTCGACCACGAGGACGTCGCGGTCGGCGACGCCGGCTTCGTGCAGCGCATCGACGCCGAGGCGATCGGGATGGCCGGGCTGCGGCTCGGCGCCGGGCGCACGCGCAAAGAGGACGCCATCGTGCACGGCGCGTGGATCGAGCTCGTCAAGAAGGTCGGCGAGCCGGTCGAGCGCGGCGCGCCGATCGCGCGCTTCTCGCGGCCCAAGGACGCGGCGATCGCAGCCGACGTGCGCGAGCGAATCGGACGCGCCTACACGATCGGACCCGCGCAGCCGGCGGCGCACCCGCTCGTCCTCGAGGTGATTCGATGACCGCGTCGTCGAATGCGTCGTCGGTCGAGCTGGGCCACGCCGTCGACGCCGTCCGCCGCGCGCTGCCGGCGGGCGCCAAGCCGACGGTCGGGCTCATCCTCGGCTCCGGGCTGGGCGCGTTCGCCGACACCTTCGGCGCGCGCGTGGCCGTGCCGTTCGGCGACATCCCCGGCTTCGCCTCGTCGACGATCGTCGGGCACGCCGGCAACCTCGTCTACGGGCAGCGCAGCGGCGTCGAGATGCTCGCGATGCAGGGGCGCATCCATTATTACGAAGGGCACGACCTTGCGCGCGTCGCCTTCCCTGCGCGCGTGCTCGTCGCCGCCGGCTGCAAGACGCTGGTCGTCACCAACGCTGCCGGCGGGGTCGACGCCACGCTCGCCGCCGGCGACATCGTGGTCATCCGCGATCACTTGAACCTCCTCGGCGGCTCGCCGCTGCGCGGGCCCAACGACGAGACGCTCGGCCCGCGCTTCCCCGACATGACCGCGGCCTACGACCCCGCGCTGCGCGCGCTCGCCGCCGCCGCCGGGCGCGACGTCGGGCTGACGCTGCGCGAGGGCGTGTACGCGGCGTCGTCGGGCCCGCAGTACGAGACGCCGGCCGAGGTGCGCATGCTGCGCGGGCTCGGCGCCGATCTCGTCGGCATGTCGACTGTGCCCGAGGTCATCGCCGCCGTGCACATGGGCGCGCGCGTGCTCGGGCTTTCGTGCTGCACGAACCTGGCGGCCGGCGTCACCGGCGAGAAGCTGTCGCACGCCGAGGTCACCGAGACGGCGGCGCGCGTGCGCGATCGGTTCATCGCGCTCTTGTCGCGCATCGTCGAGCGATTGGGAGCGGGCGCATGACGGATCTGAGCGCATGCAGGATCTGATCGACGCAGCGCGCGCGGTCCGCGCCAACGCGCACGCGCCCTACTCGCGCTACCACGTCGGCGCCGCGGTGCGCGGCGGCAGCGGCAAGATCTACGTCGGCGCCAACGTCGAGAACGCCTCCTACGGCCTGGCGCTGTGCGCCGAGCGCAGCGCGGTGGCGGCGGCGATCGCGGCCGGCGAGAAGCGCATCGCCGGCGTGGCGGTGGTGACGTCGACGTCGCCGCCGGCGGCGCCGTGCGGGATGTGTCGCCAGGTGCTGGCCGAGTTCGCCGCCGACGATCTGCCGATCGCGCTCGGCAACGACGCCGGCGAGCGCAGCGACACCACGCTGGGAGCGCTCTTGCCGCACGCGTTTCGCAGCGGCGACCTGACATGAGCCGGCTCGTCGTGGCCGGCGGCACCATCGTCACGATGGACGCCGCGCGGCGGATCGTGGTCGGCGACGTCGTCGTCGAAGACGGCCGCATCGTCGAAATTGTGCAGTCGCACAATGCAAATGATGCGAGCGCACAACGGATCGACGCGTCGGGCTGCATCGTCCTGCCCGGCCTGGTGCAGGCGCACACGCACGTTTGTCAGACGCTGTGCCGCGGCGCCGCCGACGATCTGCCGCTGCTCGACTGGCTGCGCCTGCGCGTCTGGCCCTACGAAGCGGCGCTCGACGAGCGCGCCATGCGCGCCTGCGCCCGGCTCGCCGCCGCCGAGCTGCTCCTCGGCGGCACCACCGCGGTGCTCGACATGGGCACCGTGCACGAGACCGACGCACTCTGCGACGCCGTCGCCGCCACCGGCATGCGCGCCACCATCGGCAAGGCGATGATGGACGACGGCGAGGGCGTGCCCGCGCGCCTGCGCGACGACACCCGCCGCGCGCTCGACGAGAGCGACGCGCTGTCGGCGCGCTGGCATGGCGCCGCCGACGGACGGCTGCGCTACGCCTACGCGCCGCGCTTCGTCTTGTCGTGCACCGAGGAGCTGTTGCGCGAGGTCGGCGCGCGCGTCCATCGCGGCGCGCGGCTGCACACGCACGCCTCCGAGCAGGAGGCCGAGATCGCGCTCGTGCGGCGCGAGCGCGGCGCCGACAACATCGTCTACCTCGAGTCGCTCGGGCTCGGCGGGCCGCGCGCCACCCTCGCCCACTGCGTCCACGCCACCGACGACGAGCGGCGCCGGCTCGCCGCGGCCGGCACGCACGTCGCGCACTGCCCGTCGTCGAACCTCAAGCTCGGCAGCGGTTTCGCGCCGATTCCCGAGATGCTGGCGCAGGGGATCTCGGTCGCGCTCGGCGCCGACGGCGCGCCCTGCAACAACAACCTCGACCCCTTCGTCGAGCTGCGGCTGGCCGCGCTCATCCACAAGCCGCGCGCCGGCACTACTGCGATGCCGGCAGCGACAGTGCTGGAGCTGGCCACACGCGGTGGCGCCGCGGCGCTCGGGCTCGCCGATCAGATCGGCTCACT
>DASXOU010000414.1:0-5070 GCA_036494045.1 Polyangia bacterium
GCTTCCGCCGTCGGCGCCGCGAGGATCAGCACGACTCCGATCAGACACAAGCCGATCGCCGCCGCCGCCGGCAACGCCGCCGGCTCGACGAAGCGCGCGCCGACCGACAATCCCAACGCGGCACCGCCGAACAGCGAAACGCACAACACGATCGATTTCCACATCGACGGATCCTCCGGGCAGTCATCACTCCAAGCAACGTGCCACTGCCCCCGGCGCGCATCAGTGACTACGCGCGCGTGACCACGTTTACGAACCGGCAATTCGGAGGACTTCCTTTTCCTCGCGCGCGGTAAACGATTGCCGCGCGCGAGGCGGCCTCCTGCGCGTCGCCTCGCGAAAAGCCGCGAATCGCTGCTTGCTCTCCGAGCGTGGCACCGCCTGGAGACCGTGGCACGCCGACTGCTTTGTACCCGCCGCATCAACACCCAACCCTGGGAGCAGCGACCATGATGAAAACGTTTGGACTTGCGATCGCAGCACTCGGCTTCGCAGCCGGCTGCGCGCACGAGACCACGCCGCCGCCGCAGATGCCGACCGCTGAATATCGCATCGGCAAGGAAGACGTCGTCGCCGTCGAAGTGTGGAAGGACCCGACGCTGTCGGCGAAGGAGCCGGTTCGCCCCGACGGCAAGATCTCGCTACCAATGATCGGCGAAGTGAACGCGGAAGGGCGCACCGCCAAGGAGCTCCAGACCGAGATCACGGCGAAGCTGTCGCCGATGGTCAATCAGCCGGTCGTCTCGGTGCAGGTCGCCGAGATCAACGCCGCCAAGTTCTTCGTGATCGGCGAAGTGGCGCACGCCGGCGCCTATCCGGTGCGCGGCACTACTAATGTGCTGCAGGCGCTCGCGCTGGCCGGCGGCCCGACGGAGTACGCCAACCGCGGCGGCATCGTCGTCATCCGCCCCGGCAACGACGGCAAGGAAGCCCGCTACAACGTCAACTATCGCGAAATCGTCAGCGGCAAGGCGCAGGCGATCCAGCTGGCTCCTGGTGACACCGTCTTCGTGCCGTAATGACGCGCACACGCTACATAGCGGTGCTCGTGCTCGCGGCGTCGATGTCGATCGGCGCCGTGGCTGAAGCGGCGCCCATCAGCGAGCTGTCGGTCTCAGCAGCACTCGACAGCGCGTACGATGACAACGTCTACAACAGCCGCGGCCCCGACTTCGTCAACCGCATCACGCCGCACGCGTCGTATCGGCTCATCGATCCGCGCGTCAAGCTCGAGACGTCCTACGACTTCTCGTACTGGACGTACGCGCTCGGCAAGGCGGAGAACTCGCTCAACCACCGCGCCGATGTCGCCATGGATGTTCAGGCGACGCGGCGGCTCACCTTGCACGTGGACGACGAGTTCTCGCGCGCCGAGGATCCGGGCTTTCTCTCACGCCTCGGCGTGGTGGCGCCGCAGATTGGCATCTTCGACAACGTCGCCGACGCGCTCATGGGCGTGAACATCGTGCGCCGCGTCGTCGCCAGCCTCGGCTACACCTATCACTGGGCGCAGTTCGACAGCTACACCGCGGCGCAGATCGCCGCCGGCGATCCGGCGCTGTACGACGGCGCCGAGCACGACGTGCAAGGCTTCACCAGCTTCTCGGTCACGCGTCGTGACGATCTGCGCTTCGGCGGCCGTTTCCAGATGTTCACCGCCGGCCCGCAGGACAACGACGGCAATCGTTGGGACATCGGCGCCACCTACTCGCCGACGCTCGGCTGGCGCCATCAGTTCACGCCATCGATCGAAGCGACGGCCGACGCCGGTCCGGTCTTCTACGACTCGCTCGGGGCCTCCGTGAACATCGTCAATCCGGCGGGCATGCCCATCGCTCCCGCGTCGGGTTGGACCTGGCGCGGCTCGGCGCTGGTCCGTTGGAACACGCCGTCGTGGCGCGCGTCGGTCGGTTACGTCCACGATCTCTTGGGCGCGACCGGCGCAGGCACGGCGTTGTGGGCCGACGCCGTCTACGGCCAGGCCGGCTATCATTATCTAGAGAAGTTCGACGCGCACGTCGGCCTCGGTTACTTCCGCAACGGCAGCGCGGTCGACGAGCCGTGGGCTTACGACGGCGTCACCGCCGACACGTTCGTCGATTGGCGCGTGGTCGATTACTTCCGACTCGGCGCGTACTACACGCTTCGTTGGCAACAGACCGGGCCGGGCGTCATCGCTGCAGGCCAGTTCCCGAACATCACCCGAAACATCGTCGGCATCCGCCTCCTGGCGGTCCTGGGCGCCGACGCCAAACCGCCCCGGAGGGAGGTTCATCCATGAGTGAGGTTGGTATGACGAAGGTGCGCGGCGTGTTCCGCCGGCGCAAGGTTGCGATCGTCGCGACCGCAGTCGGTGTGCTCGGCGTCGCTGCCGCGCTCATCTATCAGGTCGAGCCCGGCTACAAAGCGTCGGCGGTGATCCGCGTCGGCGAAGTGTCGCCGGCGAAAGAATACGTCGCGCCGACGGTGGCCGAGCAGGTGGGCGAGCGCTTGAAGTCGCTGCGCCTGGCCGTGATGGCGCGGCCGATCGTGCTCGAGGCGGCGAACGTGCTCGGGATCGTCCGCGATCCGAAGAAGGCCGAAGAGGTCGTCGACGACATCAGGTCGCGCATGGACGTGAAGGTCGAAGGCGAGGACACCTTCCTCTTGAGCTACGCCGACTCGAATCCGGAGAAGGCGAAGGCGGTGGTGAACAAGGTCGCCGAGCTGTTCATGAAGCATCACGTCGAGCGCCGCGAAGCGGTGGCGTCGGCGACGGTGGCCGCCTTCAAGGCCGAGCTGGCGACGCTGCAGCCGCAGATGGACGAGGCGGACAAAGCGGTGCGCGAGTTCAAGACCAAGCACTATGGCGCGCTGCCCGAGCAGCAGGAGTCGAACCTGCGCACGCTCGATCAGACGACGATGGAAGTGAACATCCAGTCGACCAACCTCGACATGGATCAGGAGCGCCGCCGCGCGCTGCTCGCCTCGGCGATGTCGCCGCTGCGCCATCAGGAAGAGACGCTGGCGGGCGAGCTCTACGACTCGAAGACCAAGTACACCGCGGACAATCCCGAGGTGAAGAAGATCCAGGCGCAGTACGAGTCGGTGCACGCGCAGCGCGTCGAGGACGAGCGCGGGCTCAACGACAAGGTGCGCCGCAACAATCCGGAGCTGGCGGCGCTCGAGGGCGAAATCGGCCGTACCAAGGCGATGCTCTCGGGGCTGCGCTCGCGGCAGACCGACGTGCGTGGGCGCGTCGACGCGACGGCGAAGAACGGGCAGGATCTGGCCGGGCTGCAGTCGACGTACGACGGGCTTAAGGAGAAGTATAACCTGACCCTGTCGCACATTCGCGACGCCGAGCTGGCGGCGGGCCTGGAGAAGGGCCTGGCGTCGTTGCGCTTCGATCTGGTCGAGGGCGCGGCGGTGCCGGAGCACGCGATGTCACCGAATCGTCCGCTGCTCGGGCTCGGCGCGATCCTGCTGGCGATCGCGCTCGGCCTCGGTGTCGGCTTCGCGCTCGACGCCAACGACTCGAGCATTCGCGATCCGGAGCAGCTGCGCGATCTGACGGTGACGACGCCGGTCTTGGCGATCATCCCGAAGGTCGATTTGCCCAAGGGCAGCTACATCAACACCCATGGACCCAAGGCGGAGGCTTGATAGACATGGCCACGATTACGAATGAAATGCCTTTTGGTGCGTCGGCCGCGATCGTCGAGGCCGAGACCTACGAGCCGGCGGTCGCGCCGAAGGTGGTGTCGCTCAGCCAGCCGAATCATCCGGCGTCGGAGCAGTATCGCGTGTTGCGCTATCGCATGGAGTGCCTGGCCAAGGCCGGCTTCAAGGCGCTGGCGTTCACCTCGGCGCAGTCGGGCGAGGGCAAGACGACGACGGCGGTGAACGCGGCGATCGCGCTCGGGCGCGGCGGACGCAACCGCGTCGTGCTGGTCGACGCCGATCTGCGCCGGCCGGGCGTGGCGTCGATGCTTGGCCTGCGCGCCAACCGCGGGCTCACCGACGTGGTCGCGGGACGGGCGTCGATCGACGACTGCTTGTGGCGCTTCGGCGCGGACGAGCTCTACGTGTTGCCGGCGGGCATTCCGCCCGACGACATCTCGACGACGCTCTACGATCCGCGCCTGGGCGACGTGCTGGCGGCGCTCAAGCAGCGCTTCGACTTCGTCGTCGTCGATACGCCCCCGGTGCTTCCGCTGGCGGACGTGCCGACGCTGTCGCGCGATCTCGACGGCGCGATCATGGTGGTGCGCGCGAACCATACGCCGAAGGATCTGTTGAACGCGGCCATCGACGCGCTCTACGGCGTCACCGTGCACGGCCTCGTGCTCAACGAGGTCGATCCGCGCGTGGCGGACCTTCTGCGCATCGCGCCGTACGGCAGGTCGGGTCAGAAGGCGCTTCCGGCCAAGAGGTAACGCATGTCGGTGCGAACCTACGTCGAGTCGAGAAAGCTCGGCTTCTTCGTCGGAGAGCAGCTTCTTCTCTTCGGCGCGTTCGTGGCCACGGCGCATCTGGTGGCGCGCGGGCTCGGCATCAATGCGGACTGGATTCGCGTGATCGTCGAGGCCGCGTGCGCCACCTGCGCGCTGCAGCTCGGCTTGTACCTGGCCGATCTGTACGACTTCAAGGTCGCGTACACGGACGCGCCGAAAGCGACGCGGCTGTTGAAAGCGATCGGCGCTACGACGATCGTGTGCGGGCTCGGCACGTTGATGATGCCGGGGCCGTCGCCCGATCGCGCCATCGCCGTCGCTGGCTTGGGCGGCGCGTGCACGGTGGCGCTGGCGTTGCGCGCGGCGCTGCCCGAAGTCGGGCGGATGGCGGCGTTGCGCGCGCGCGTGTTCTTGAGTGGGCACGGATCGCAAGCGGCGATGAAGCTGCAGCAGGAGATCGCGCGCGACGGGCACACCGAGATCGTCGGCTGGGCGACGACGGAGGCGACCGGGTTGGCGGCGCGGGCGCGGGCGCGCGGGGCGAACGTGATCGTGGTGGCGGTCGATGATCGGCGCGGCTTGAACGTGCGCGAGCTGTTGGCGTGCCGCTTGGCCGGGCTCGAGGTGATCGACG
>DASXOU010000415.1:0-2953 GCA_036494045.1 Polyangia bacterium
TGGGGCCACTCGACGGCGGAGGAGGGCGCGCGCCTGGCCGAGGCAGCCGGCGTCGGTCAGCTCGTCCTCTACCATCACGATCCGACGCACGACGACTGGCAGATCGCGCGCATCGAGGCGGCGACGCGGGCGCGCTTCGCCAATACGGTGGCGGCGCGCGAAGGGCTGGTGCTGTCGCTGGGCCCG
Source organism: Polyangia bacterium (assembly GCA_036494045.1). Taxonomy (GTDB): domain Bacteria; phylum Myxococcota_A; class Polyangia; order Palsa-1104; family Palsa-1104; genus JAQBQH01. The sequence goes on from DASXOU010000415.1 coordinate 187, forward strand.
ACGATCCTGCGCAGCGCCGCCTGAGGCTGCGCCGTGGCCGACGTTCTGCTACCATCCTCCGTTGATCCGAAATGGATCAGCGAGGATCCGATGGCGCAGAAGCCGAACGTGCTGTTGGCGGTGGGGCCGCTCTTGCAGCGCGAGGTGGATCTCGACGAGCTGCTCGATCAGATCGTGACCAAGATCGCCGAGGCGCTGGGCGCCGATCGCGGCACCTTGTACCTCGTCGATCCCGAGGCCGGCGAGCTCTTCTCCAAAGCGGCGCACCTGCCCGAGCTCAAGCAGATTCGCCTCAAGATCGGGCAGGGCATCGCCGGCACTGTCGCCGCCACCGGGCAGATGCTCAACCTGCCGTCGGCGGAAGGGGACCGGCGCTTTTGGAAGGAGATCGATCGGCAGACCGGTTATCGCACGCGTAGCATCCTGGCCGCGCCGTTACGCGATCGCGACGGCAACGTCATCGGCGTGGTGCAGGTGCTCAATGCCAAGCGCGGCAGCTTCAGCGCCGGCGACGAGGAGTACATGAAGCGTCTCGCCGCCGAGGCCGCTCTCGCCGTCGAGAACACCTCGCTCTACGCGCTGGTGCGCCCGCGGCGCGGCGACGCCGCCGCGCCCAGCCTGCCGGTGCGCTATCGCTACAACCGCATCGTCGGCGAGTCGACGGCGATGCAGCGCGTCTATGCGCTCACGCGCAAGGCGGCCGCCACCGACGCCACGGTCCTCGTCCGCGGCGAGAGCGGCACCGGCAAGGAATTGATCGCGCGCGCCATCCACTACAACAGCGCGCGCCGCGACGGGCCGTTCGTCAAGCTCGACTGCACCACGATCCCGCCGACGCTGATGGAGAACGAGCTCTTCGGCCACGAGCGCGGCGCCTACACCGGCGCCGAGGCGCGCGCCCGCGGCAAGTGCGAGGCGGCCGACGGCGGCACGCTGTTCATCGACGAGATCGGCGAGCTGCCGCTGCCGCTGCAGGCCAAGATCCTGCGCTTCTTGCAGGACCGCGAGTTCGAGCGCGTCGGCGGCACGCGCACGCTCTCGGCCGACGCCCGCGTGGTGACGGCGACGCACCGCGATCTGGAGGCGCTCGTCGGGCGCGGCGAGTTTCGCGAGGACCTCTACTACCGCATCAAGGTGGTGCAGCTCGCCCTGCCGCCCCTGCGCGAGCGCGGGCCCGAGGACGTGATCCGGCTGGCCGAGCACTTCCTCGACGTGTATCGGCGCAAGCACGGAAAGCCGCTGCTCCGTTTTGGCGCAGCGGCGCGCGAGCGGCTGGTGCAGCATCGCTGGCCGGGCAACATCCGCGAGCTCGAGCACTGCGTGGAGAGCGCGGTCGTCTTGTGCGAGCGCGACGAGATCGGCGCCGAGCAGCTGGCGCTGCCGCTCGGGCGTCACGGCGGCGGCGGCGAGAGCGGCGAGTTCCGCCCGCGGTCGCTGGCCGAGGTCGAGCGCGAGCACATCTTGAGGACGCTCGCCGCCGCCGACGGCAATCGCTCGCGCGCCGCCGAGCTCCTCGGCATCGGGCGCAACACGCTCCTACGCAAGCTGCGCGAGTACGGAAAGGCGTAGCCGGGCTCAGCCGAGCGCGAGACGGCCATCGCGGCCGACGAGCGTCGCGAGCGCGGCGTAGAGCCACAGCGCCGGCAGGCCGAGGACGAGGCCGCCGAGCGGCGCCGGCACGAGCAGCGCTATGATCCAAAATGGCGCAGTGACGGCTAGGGCGAGGAGAGCGAGCCGCGCCAGGGCCGGGAAGCGACGCAGCACCACGTCGTAGCCGTGGGCCAACGCGGCCGCCGACGGCAGACCGCGCGCGATCAGCGCTTGCGCCACCCGCGAGGCGGCGAAGACGACCAGCGACAGCGCCAGCGCCGGCAACAGGCACAGCGCGGCCACGGCCGCTTCGCGCGCGGCATCGCCGGTCAGCGCCGGCAGCGCGCGCACGAGCACGAAGGCTTCGCCGACGGCGAGCGTGAAGTAGACGAGGAGCTCGACGGCGCGCACGCTGATCATTGCCGGCGTGCGCACCATGCCGAGCGCCACCGTGCGGGCGAACGAGCGCGGCGCGCCGGCATAGGCGGTGAGCGCGGCGGCGCGGGTGGCATCGGCGACGAGCGCCGCGAAGGCGCCGCCGGCCAAGAGCGTCGCGAGCGCGCGGCCCGGGCGATCTGCGGCCAGCGCTTCGCCCGCGCGCAGCCAGGTCGCGCGCGCCGCCAATACCGCGACCAGCGCGCCCGCGAGCGCGAGGAACGTCGCCGCCGGCGCGCGCCACAGCTCGTGCCAGCCGCGCGCGAGCGCGGCGCGCGCGCGCAACGGCGTCAGCGCCGGCGGGCTCATCCGTGCGGCAGCGCCGCCGGCTTGGCCAGGCGATTGCGCACGCAGGTGGTGCGCACGTGATCGTCCCAGGCGGCGAGCGCGCGGTGCACGTCGGCGAAGCGCTCGCGCACGATCACCAGGCCGGCGCCGTCGGGCAGCTTGGGATCGTCGATGACGCGCACGCAGGAGCGGCAGGCGTCGATGAGCTGATCGACGACGCCGAGGTACTCGTCGTTGAGCGCCCTGGCCTCGTGCGTGTGCAGCTCCAGCTCGGCGGCCTAGCGGCGCAGCATCACCAGGCGCGGGATGACGTCGTCGACGAGCAGCGTGCGCGCCTCCTCCGGCTTGAGCCCGGGCGCCTGGTTCAGGCGGTGGATGCGCTCGTCGATCGGCTGCTCGACCGAGAACAGCGACGGGATCTCGACGCCCACGTAATGCGTCAGCTCTTGCTGCT
>DASXOU010000416.1:0-3615 GCA_036494045.1 Polyangia bacterium
CCGCCGGCATCACGCTCGCCATCTGCCTCCTCGCCACGCTCTATCCCGCGATCAAGGCCGCGCGCCTTCCGCCCGTCGAGGGTTTGCGCTACGAATAGCAAATGACGATTCGCTGGAGCTTGCCGCTCACGCTCGCCGCGCTGCTCTCGTTGCCGGCGCGCGCCGACAACCTCATCCACTTCAAAGATCGCACGATCGATCTCGATCTCTACCTGCAGGGCTATCCCTACTCGTCTCCCTACGTCGATCTTCGCGCCGGCAAGATGTTCTATCGGCACAAGGGCAAGACCGACGAGCTCATGATGACGTCGTTCGACGTCGCGTCGAAGGACAAGGTCGATCTCTCGCGCGGACGCGTCATCTCGCCGCGCGACTTTTCCAAGCGCAGCTGGTGGGGCGCGGCGTGGAGCCCGGCGACCAAGACGGTGCTCATCCAGGCCGACGAGAAGAACGACGAGATCATGAACCTCTACTCGCTCGATCCCGAGACCGGCGTCGAGAAACGGCTCACCAACACGTCCTACATCTATGGTTGGGAGCTGAGCCACGACGGCCGCCGCGTCGCCTACGTCACGCGCGCCACCAAGGACGAGATGTCGCCCGCCGACGTGCGCGTGCTCGATTTGGCGACGGGCGCCGAGAAGATCGTCTACAAGGACTCGCCGGCGCAAAAGATCGTGTGGACCGGCATCGCCTGGCAACCGAACGAGCACGGCCTGCTCGTCTCGTACAACGGCGACGGCGATCGCCATCATCGGAACCTGCTCTACGTGCCCATCGTCGGCAAGGCCGCGCCGCGGGTCGTCAGCGATCCCAAGACGCTGCGTTACGACGACGGGCCGCTCAACGAATGGATCAGCAACGACGAGTACCTGTTCACGTCGGACGAATCGGGCGTCGAGTCCGTCTATCGGGCCTCGCTCAGCGGCGGCGCGCCGGTGCGCGTGACCGCCGACGGCGAGAACGTCAAGGGCGCGGTCGTGCTGCGCGACGGAGCGCGGCGCCGGCTCGTCGTCGTCAGCGGCAACCCCATGCGCAGCACGGTGGCGGTCATCGATCCCGCGACCGGCGCGGTCAAGCACGAGACCAAGCACGACGAGATGTGGTGGCTCGACGTCGCGCACGGCAATCGCAGCTTCGTCACCGTGACCTCGCTGTCGATCCCGTTCTCGGCCAAGCAGCTCAATCTGCACGGCGACGACATCGAGCTCATCGATCGCGTCGCCTACCCCGACGAGCTCTTGCGCAAGATCGTCAACTGCGACGTCGAGAAGGTCGGCTTCCGCACCTTCGACAACCTGGCCGCGCCCGGCGAGGACGGCACGCTGCACGCGTATCTGCTCGAGCCGAAACAGCCGCGTGCCAAGGGCGAGCTGCGCGCGCTCGTGCTGTCGTTCTATGGCGGCTACAACGACTTCTGGACCGAGGGCGAGATCCTGTGTCAGGCGGGCTATTACGTCATGAGCCCGGCGCCGCGCGGCTCGAGCGACTTCGGCACCAAGTTCTTCGACCTCGCCGCCGGCGACTGGGGCGGCGCCGAGACCCTCGACGATTTCGCCGCCGGCAAGTTCCTGCGCGATCGCCTCGGCATTCCGGCGCAGCGCATCGGCATCTTCGGCCACAGCCGCGGCGGCTACGACACGATGCGCGCGATGACGTTCCCCGGCGAGGTCAACGGCGTCAAAGAGACGTTCCGCTTCGGCTTCGGCATCGCCGAGTCGGGCATCAGCGACATCATCCGCGCCGCCAAGGGCGGCAACATCTCGCAGTGGTACGCGAACCTGACCGGCGGCGATCCGTCGAAGGACGCGGCCAAGTGGATCGATCGCTCGCCCGAGTCGCACGCCGATCGGATCTCGGGGCCGCTCCTGCTCACGCACGGCTCGAGCGACATGCGCGTGCCCGTGACCGAGAGCCGAGCCATGTTCGAGAAGCTCAAGAAGCTGAAAAAAGAGGTCTACTACACCGAGCTCGCCGGCCAAGGGCACGGCTACGTCGGCATCGACGCGCTGTCGCAATACTACCGCGCGCTCTTCGATTTCCTGGGCAAGCTACCCTGAACGGATGACCTGGGGTGACTGACGGGGCTTGAACCCGCGACCCGCGGATCCACAATCCGCTGCTCTACCAACTGAGCTACAGCCACCGTGTTGCGGCTGTTGCAGTTAGCGCGGTTTGTCGGTCAAGTCAACTTGAAACCGGCGCGCGAACGGCGCATCTAATCGGAATAATGCTGAAGGTTGGCGATCGAGCGCCCGAGTTCACGGCCCAGGCGACCAACGGCTCGACCGTGTCGCTGGGGGCCATGCGCGGTCGTCCGGTCGTCGTCTACTTCTTCCCCAAGGCGTTCACGATGGGCTGCACCGTCGAGACGCGTCACTTCAGCGACAACTACGAGCGCATCCGCGCACTCGGCGCCGAGATCATCGGCATCAGCGCCGACAAGTTCGATCAGCAGTGTCGCTTCGCCACCGAGAACAAGGCGCCCTTTCCGCTCGTCGGTGACGAGGACAAGCGCATCTGCGAGGCGTTCGGCGTCTTGTGGCCGCTCATCAAGATTCCGCAGCGGATCACCTTCGTCATCGACGAGGAGGGTGTGGTGCGCGCGGTGTTCCATCACGAGGTGCAGATCTCGCGGCACCTCGACGACGTGCGCGAGTTCCTGGAGACGCGCGCGCGGCGGGTCTCGGCTACTTGACGCCCGATGGCGGCGGCACGACCTCGATGAACTTGCCGAGCTGGTTGACCGTCTTCCAGGTGCCGTCGAGCACGAAGTAGCCGTCGTAGCGCAGCCCGCGCTCCTCGTTCTTTTTGCGCACGCGCGCGGCGAACATTGCGTGCGGCTCGACGAACGCGGCGGCGACGGTGGGATCCTCGGCGGCGAAGGCGTCGACGGCGTTGTACTTGTGCTCGTACACGTTGGCCACGAGCTCGACGGAGCCGCGGTTGATGAGGTTGCCCATGAGCATGTGATAGCGGGGCAGGAGCGCGTCGGCCTTGGCGCCGAAGAGCCGCTTCATCTCGGCGTCCGAGAGCAGCGTCGTCGCCATGAGGTCGTGCACGCGATCGCGGTCGTCCTTGATGGCGGCGTCGAGGATGTCGGCCCACAGCGCGTGCAGCCCGCTGGCGTCGGGCGCATAGTGCGGCTGCACGTAGACGCGCGGGCCGTGTTGCTTGCACGCGGTGAGCAAGAGGAGGGCGACGAACGCGAGTCGGCGCATGTTACTTGGACGCCACCGGCGGCTCGGAGTTCCCCTGCGCGCGCTGCAAGAGCGCCGCGGCTTCGACGAGGCGGCCGCCGCGCGCGTACAACTTCGCGAGGTTGCGTAAGAGCGGCGGGCTCGGGCCGGCGAGGCGCAGCTCCTCCTCGAGGAGGGCGATGGCGCGGGCGTCGTCGCCGCGCTCGGCCTCGGCCAGCGCCAGCTCGGCGCGCGCGCCCGGCTGATCGGCGCGAACCGCCGCGGCGAACGCGCGCGCCGCGCCGTCGAGATCGCCGCGCTCGCGCAGGAGCGTGCCCAGGTTGAGCTGCGCCAGGCCGTGCTCGGGATCGAGCGCGAGCGCGCGCCGATACTGCTCGAGCGCGGCGCGCGGGCGCGAAAGCCGCTGCCACAAGGC
>DASXOU010000417.1:0-2587 GCA_036494045.1 Polyangia bacterium
CCGCCTTGCGCGCGCGCTCGTCGATCGCGACGAGCGCGGCGGCCGGGCCACCCGTGCGCGCGAGGCCGGCGAGGATCCAATAGAAGGCCTCGACGTTCTCGTTGACCAGCATGTGCTCGGGCATGTCGTCGAGCAGCGCCAACCAGGCGCCGGCATCCTCCGCGGTCGAGCGCGCGGCGGCGAGGTAGCGCTGAACCAACTGCAAGAGGAAGCGTGCCTGGCAGGTCGCGTTGCGCAGCTCGGCGGCCGACAGCGAGGCGCACAGCCGCTCGGCCTCGGCGTGCTCGCCGCTGGCGCAGAGCACGCGCGCGGCGAGGATCAACAGATCGGCATTGGGGTTGCGATAGCTCTCGTCGAGCGCGATCACCTGGCGCGCCAGCGCCGCGGCGGCGTCGAGCTCGCCGAAGTAATAGAGGATCTCGCAGTGGATCTGCGAGGCGTGCGAGACGATCTTGGCCAGCCCGAACTCATGCGCCAGACGCACCGCGATGCGATAGTCGTCGAGCGCGCGCTCCTTGTTGCCGAGGCACATCCAGAGGTAGATGCGGTTGAGGTGCGCGACGCCGAGGTGGACGCGATCGCCGGCGCGCTCACACAGCTCGATGGCGGCGGCGGCGAGCTCCTCCGATTCGCCGACGCGGCCCGCTTGCAACAGCGCGTAGGGCAGAAGCAGGTAGCAGACGATCTGCGTGTCGTAGTCGCCAACGGCGTCGGCCTGCGCAAGCGCCCGACGGAGCGGCTCGATCGCGCGCGTCTCGAAGCCGCGCCGGAACAGCGCGCGCGCCCGCGCCAGCGACCAGCGCGCGGTGAGCACCGGGTCGCCGAGGCGCGTGATCGGCCCTTCGAGCTCGGCGGCCAGCTCCGCCGAGCGGCTGTAGTCCTCGAGCCAGTCGTGGACGGTGGCCTCCTCGAGCATCACGTCGGCGACGGTCCGTTCGTCGCCGAGCGCGGCGGCGAGCTGACGCGCCCGCTGCAGGTCGTCGACCGACTCGCGCAACAGGCCAAGCCGATAGCGGACGCGGCCACGGTTGGCGAAGAGGTCGAGCCGCGACGGCGCATCGGCAGCGACGAGCTCGAGCGCCGTCGAGTAATACTGCTCGGCGTCGACCCAGCGTTGCAGGATGCGCGCTTCGTCGGCGAGACCGCGGTAGACGGCGGCGGCGGCGGCGGTCTCGTCGCATGCGATCTGGTGGCGCGCCAGCCGCAGCTGCCGGCCCGCGTCACCGCGCTCGCTCGCGTGCAGAACGTCAAGACACGCTCGGTGGAGGCGGCGGCGGACGACCGCCGTCGTGCCGGCTTCGATGGAGCGGCGCAGCACCGTGTTGGCGAAGCGGTAACGCTGACCCTCGCGTGCGAGGATGTGGCCGCGCGCGAGCTGGCGCAGCCCGGTGGCGGCGTCGATGCCGATGGCGAACTCGTCGCAGCCGCGCTCGAGCGCGGCGACGGTGGCTTCGATCTCGGCGGCGTCGAAGCCGTCGCCGACGACGGAGCAGAGCTGCGCCAGCGCCACCAGCGACGGAGGCAGCGTGCCGAGGACGCGCGCGGCGAGCTGCTCCTGCAGCGAGACCGGCGTGGCGTGCAGGAGCTCGTCGGGCGCCAAGTACCAGGCGTTGGAGTCGGGATGCCGGCGCACGGCGCCGCCGCGGCGCAGCACCTGGCACAGCTCGACGAGATAGAGCGGGACGGCGCCGGTGCGCTCGATCAGCTGGGCGACGATGGCGTCGGGGAGAAACTCGACGGGGCGCAAGAGCTCGCGGATGAGCGCCGCTGCGGCCGCGGGGGCGATGGGCTCGAGCGTGCTCGTGTCGCGCTCGACGGCACGATCGCCCCAGCCAGGTCGCGCCGACAACAGCGCTGGGCGGGTCGCGACGCACACCCACAGCGGCCCGGGACGCGCCGTGGCCAGCTCGAGCGAATCGAGCGCCGAGGCGTCGGCCCACTGCAGGTCGTCGACGAGGAGCGCCAGCGGCCGCGTCGCGGCCAGGCGCCGCAGCCCCGAGCCGATGGCCAGCGCCACCGATTGTCGCGCGGCGCCGACGGCGCGTAGCGTCGCCGCCGCTTCGGGCGCGCTCGGATCGAGGACCCCGAGGGCGAGCGCGACCGCCGGCCAGACCGCGGCACCGTCGGCGCCGAGCGCAGCGCCGCAGCGCGCGCGCACGTCGACCGCCGACGCGCCCGCGCCGAGATCGAAGAGCGCGCGCAGGAGCGAGCTGGTCAGCGAGTCGGCGCTGCCGCGCTCGGGCGAGAGCGCGTCGAAGCGCAACACCTGGAAGTCGTGGCCGCGCAACTCGGCGCTGATGGCGTCGAGCAGGCGGCTCTTGCCGACGCCCGGATCGCCGACGATCGTCGTCAGCGTCGCCGCCGCGCCGGCGCGACAGCGCTCCGCGCTCGCCACCAGCGACGCGATCACCGCTTCACGCCCACGCAGCGACGGCGCGCTCGGCGGCGTCGCCTCGCTCATCCACGCCTTCTGCGCGCCGACGACGAAGTAGCCATCGACGTCGGCCGGCTCGGTGGCGTGGCTGCCGAGCACCGCCGCCGCGGCGCCGGTGAGCAGCGTGCGCGGCGCCTCGCGCGCGCGCGACCA
>DASXOU010000418.1:0-5508 GCA_036494045.1 Polyangia bacterium
GGCCAGACGACCCATTTCCACTTCGAGTGCGGATGGCGCAGCGTGAACGTGTACGCGGCGGAGGTGGCGAGCGTGAAGGCGAACGAGGTGTGGCCCGAGTAGAACGAGAGCGTCGCCTCCGAGGCGTTGCGCTCCGACGGATAGGCGCCGGGCGTGTACATGAACGGGCGCGGACGGCGCACGGCGCGGCGCACGATGTCCTGGATGGCGCCGTTCCACGCCATCGCCTCGACGACGACCCAGAGATCGGTGAAGTAGGTCTTCCAGTTCTTGATGCCCACGTCGAAGATGTCGAGGCCGACGTAGACGATGGGGACGAATTCGATGATGTTGGCGGCGGTGCGCGCCGATTGGCTGGTGTGGCCGATGGCGAGGCGATCGAAGGCGTTGACCTGGTTCGGGTCGCACGCCGGCGTGGTGGCGGTGCCGCAGTAGGGCAGGGCCGTGTTGCCGATGAAGCTGGTGCCGGCCCATAGGACGCCGCCGAGGATGGTGGCGGAGATGTCGACGTCGAGGCGCAGCGAGTAGGGCGACTCGTCGTGGGTGAAGGGCTCGTCGGGGACGTGGTGGCCGGGCGGGATGACGGTGTGCTTGGGATCGAGCGCTTCGCGCTGCTTCTTGGTCAGCGGCGGCGGCAGCGTGGCGTCGGGCGGCGGCGTGGCGTCGGGCGGCGGCGTGGCGTCGCTCGGCGCAACGGCGTCGCTCGGTGGCGTCGCGTCCGACGGCGGCGGAACCGCGTCGGTGGCGTCGGACGGCGGCGAATCGGCGGCCGGCAGCTCGCGGGCGTCGGCGGCGGCGAGCGCTGCGGCGAGGACGGCGAGGGACACGGCCAGGCGCATCGATTCTTTCTAACCGCGTTAGTGGCCGCGTCGAGGGGGGCAGGCTAGCGTGCCGGCGATGCGGGTGACAATTTCGTGTATCGTCGGTGCGTTGGCGATCGTCGGCTGCGCGGCGCCGGGCGAAAAAGGCGGCGGCGGCGCAGTCGATCTCGGCGCCGGCGGCGGCAGCGACGACGGTGGAACCGGCGGCAACGGCGCCGGCGATCTCGCGGCCGCGCCCGATCAAGCGGGCGCCGCAGAGTGCAGCGACGGCGACGCCTATTGCAAGAGCTGGAACGTGGTGACGGCGTGCGTCGGCGGCGCTTGGGTCGACCAGACCTGCGTGGGCGGCTGCTCCGCCGGTGCCTGCTCGGCGAGCGCCTGCGCCGACGAGTGCGCGCTCGGCGATACGTCGTCGATGGGCACCTGCGAGCTGTGGAGCGTGGCCGCCGGCGCGTTCGTCGCGCCCGACGTCGTCGCCAGCATGCACGATCGCGCGCGAGACTACGATCGCTTGCGCCGGCAGAAGCAGCTCGTGCAAGGCGCCGTGTGCAACGCCGAGTACAGCGACGCCACGCGCGCGACGCTCTCGTTCTACAGCGGCACCGGCGACGCCGCGCTGTGGACCGGCACGTCGCTCGCCGCCGAGGCGTGGCGCTATCGCGCGACCGGGGCGCCCGACGCTGCCGATGAGATCGCGCGGCTCGGCGGGACGCTGCATCGGCTGTTCGACGTTTCCGGCGAGCCCGCGTATCTGGCGCGGCTCGCGGTGCCGACGGGCGACACCACGCCGCTCGAGACCGCCAATCGCTGCGTGAACAACGCCGATTGGCACTGCGCGACCAGCTACGGCGGCGGCAGCTGGGATTGGCTCGGGCACACCAGCCGCGACGCGTACACCGGCGTCATGCTCGGCTACGACGCGGCCTACGCGGTCACGCGCGACGACAGCGTGCGCGCCGCCATCCGCGCCGACGTGGTGGCGCTGGCGACCGAGCTCATGAAGCAGCGCATGGTGCCGGCGACGGTGACGGTCGAGGGCGTGCCGATCCCGAAGACGCTCGCGCTCAGCAACGTGGTGCTGGCGCCGGCCGAGATGACCAACGGGCGCGTCACGATTACCGTTGGTGGCGACGACGAGCTCTATGGCGCGCGCGAGTTCATCCCCGACTTCGGGCCGGTGCTGTCGCAGATTACCGGGGTGTCGCCGCCGGTGCCGCGGCCGGGCTCGGCGATGATGCTGGGTGCGTTCTTTTCGATGGCGCTGACGATGACCGACGGCGTCGACGCGGCGACGCACCAGACGCTGCTCGATTATTACAACGCGAACGCGGACGCCTGGCTCGACGTCGCAGCGCAATGGAGCTTCTCGGCCAACTGCGGCAGCGGCTACTACGCGAACCACATCGCCTACATCATGGCCTACGTCTGGGCGCGCCTGGAGAAGGATCCGACGCGCGGCGCGCGTATTGCCGACGCGATCCTCGACGGCGAGATGTGGAAGGCGCTCGACTGGCAGAAGAACCCATACTTCGCGTTTCTGTGGGGCGCGACGCGCACGACGACGCCGGACGCGGCGACGATCGCGGCGGCCAACGCCGAGCTCGCGCAGTTTCCGCCGGGGCCGCGCGTGCACGTCGCCGTCGATCAGTCGACAAACGCGAAATACTTGCCTCACGACACGAGCTGCACGTCGACGCCGATGACCGACACGGCGAACGACGCCGTCGACGTCGGCGATCGCGTGATCGAGGATTTCCTGTGGCAGCGCGATCCGTGGGAGCTCCTCGACGCCGGCAACGCGGCCGAGGTCTACCCCGGCGTCGATTATCTCGCCGCCTACTGGGCCGCGCGCGCCGCCGGTTTTGCCAGCGACGACGCGCCCGGCACTTGCGCGCGCTGGGCGCCGTAGCGGCTACTGCTCGGCACCGACGGTGACGGCGGGCTCGGGCTCGGTGAGCGCGCGGCCGCGGATCCAGTCGACGACGAGATCGCTGGTGATCGAGTAGTCGCGGATCATGGCCGAGTGATCGGTGTTGTTCGGATCCGAAATCGAGTAGCTGAGGACGCCGTCGTAATAGAAGCGCGTGGCGGCGGCATCGCGCTCGATGCGATAGACGTGGAAATTGGTGTCGACCGCCGGCGAAACCGGGGCGCCGTTGCAGCCGTTCATGCAGGTCGCGCTCGAGGGGATCTTGCGCTCGCCGTGCACGTCGACGGGGCTGCCGCTGCGCTGGATCCAGACGATCCAGGGATCGCTCGGATCGAAGTCGCCCTCGTGCTGGTAGCCAATCCACCACCAGAAGGTGTCGCTGCCGACCACCTGGCCCGCCGACGCGGGGTCGGTGAGCTTCGAGCGCCACTCGAGCGCGCTCAGCGTCGCCAGCGTGTCGGTGGTGGCGTTGGTGGTGACCGCGTCCTGCATGCCCTGGTGCATCGTGATGGTGCCGCCGCCGACGGTGGGCGCGCCGTTCGACATCCAGAACGGCGAGAGCTGCGCGCCGTTGTCGAAGCCGTCGTAGAACGGGAACACTTTGGTGGCGTCGGCGGGCGGCGCGCCCGCGTTGGCGTCGCCGTAGTAGACCGAGTAGCTGGTGTCACTGGCGCCGGCGGCGATCGGCTGTGCCAGCGCGATCCACAACGCGCGCGTCTGCCCGGGCGGCGCGGTGTCGATGACGCGATCGTATTCGCCGGCGGGCGGATCGCCGAAGACGCGCACGTCGTTCAGATCGGCGCGCGTCTCGGACGCGGGAAAATTCACCGGGTCGAGCGGCACGCGCACGGTGTAGCCGATGGGCAGCGCCGCGGCCGAGCCGTTGTGGATGGTGAGCACGCGGCGATGCGCGTAGGTGCAGCGCGCGCCGAGCACGCACGGCAGCCCCTCGTCGACCATGCCGAGATCGAGGTTGGCGCCGCCGTCGCCGAGATCGGCCTCGCCGAGGACGCCGAGCGTCAAGGACGCCGTGACCTCCTCGTGCGGTACGGTGCGCACCGTGGTCGACGCCTCGAGCGGCGCGCCGTCGACATCCTGTCCGTCGAGCTCGACGGCGACGTCCATGGCGACGTCGGGCAGCCGCACGATCGCGCGCCCGGGCAAGGCCGGCATCGCGCCCGACGGCGGCAGCGCCTCGGCCACGCCGGCGTCGTCGCCGCCGAGCGCGAGATGCAGCGTCAGCGACTGCACGGTCACGCCGGGCGCGGCGGCGATGTCGAGCGCGAGCGTGGTCGCGTGCGGCTTACAGCCCGCCGTCGCGGCGCAAGCGAGCATCGCGGCGACATGGAGCTTCACGCCTCATCGTAACGCTATTGCCCGACGACGCTCAAGACGCCGTCGTTTTGCTGATAGAGGCGGCCCAGGTGATCGACGCTGATCGGCGTGTAGCTCGAGCCGATGGCCATCGACAGGAACAGGTGGCCGAGATCGACGCCGCCCTGCCCGATGGCGTAGAGCACGCCGTCTTCGCCGCCGGCGTAGATGGTGCCGTTGGTGTCGATGGCGGGCGCGTTGATGCACCACTCGAAGCCGTTGGGATGATCGTCGACGCAGTGGAGCGTGTGGTGCGCGTCCCACGAGCAGCTCTTGGTGTTCGTGTTCTGGAAGTGCCACTCCACGTTCATGTTGGCGTCGAGCTGCGTGATGTAGTACGGGCCGAGATCGACCATTCGCACCGGATCGTAGTTGTAGTGGTTGTCCTTGACGACGATCGAGTAGGTGCCGTCGTGCTGCCAGATGGCGGGCGTGTAGTCCCAGCCGAAGTCGTAGCTGCCGGCGGGCTTTCCGCTGGCGTCGAGCTTGATGAGGTGGCCGCGATCGCCGTTGTAGAGCGTGTAGGCGCCGTAGACGACGCCGCCGTCGGGCAGCGCCACCGGCGACGAGGACGACTCGTCGATGATGCGGCCGGCGGGCGCCTCGTTGGTGTAGGGATCGACGCCCATCGTCGCGCCGGGACGGCAGTCGAACGGGTTCGTCATCGGGTCGCCGTCGTCGAGCACCTGGACGCCGCAGCCGTCGTTCAGGATCCCGCGCAGGCTGGTGGTCCACTTCGTCGACAAGTCGGGATTGAGCGCGACCACGAAGCTGTCGCGCGAGCTGAAGTGCGCGCGGCTGACCGTGAAGATGGTGCCGTCGGGGCCGATGGCGGGCGCGACGTTGATGCCGGGGCGCTGCGAGCCGCACTCGATGAGCGGCGGCAGGACCGGCGAGCCGTCGGCGTTGGGCGGCGGCGGCCACGGCAAGTCGGGCGTCGGATCCAGCGACGCGAAGGTCGAGTGGCAATTGACGCCGGTCGGCGCGTTGCCGACGAGGTCGTCGTAGCGCTTGACCGTGAAGCTGTCGTCGCGCGCGATGCGCACGAGATAGCCCTTGGCGTCGGTGCCGAGCGGCTGCGGATCGAGGAGCGCGACCACGTTGTAATAGACGTTGCCTTGCGCGTCGGCGATGAGCGGGCCGCTGATGTACGGCGTCGGCTCGAGCTGGCTCGACGGCTTGATCGTGGCCTCGACGATGCCGCTCAACCGATCGACGCGCTCGACCGAGCCGTCGACGCCGGGGACGTACAGGTCGTCGCCGACGATGACCGGCTGGAACAGCGGCTCCGAGGTCGACACCTCCGACGGCACCGGCTTCCAATCGCTGCCGACGCTCCAGACGAACTCGAGCTTGTCGCCCTTCCAGTGCCAGCGCTCCTCG
>DASXOU010000419.1:0-4387 GCA_036494045.1 Polyangia bacterium
GCGCCGCCGCCGCCGCCGCCGCCGGAGCCACCGACGAGGACGAACTTCGTCGCCGTCAGATCGCCCCACGGCATGCCGCCGTTGGCGGTCGCGCCGGTGATGAGGCTGCCCGATCCGCCGGAGTCGCCGTACGCCGCGCCACCGCCGCCGCCGGCCGCATTGCCGCCGCCACCGCCAGCGCCGGACTTGCCCGCGCCGCTGCCGCTGCCGTCGTGCGAGCTCATGCCGCCGGTCGATCCGCCGGGGCCGGACATCGCGGGGCCGCTGCACGACGCGTCGATGGTGCCGTCGATCTCGACGGCGCCCGCCGACGCCAGCGCGAACGCGTTCATGCCGGTGACGGTGACCTTCACGCCGCTGGCGATCTTCAAGCTGGCGACGGAGAAGATGCCGACGCCCGGTCCGCCGCTCTGCGTGACGACGTGGAAGCCGATGCCGCCGACGACGCCGGGCATTCCCGGCCGCATCACGGCGCCGGGCATGCCCATGATCATTCCGTTGTCGGTGTTGACGGTGATGTTGGCGGCGACGTTGATGGCGCCGAGGCCGGACATGCCGTAGTCGCCGGCGGTGACCGGCCCGGTCGGCTGCAGCGACTGGCAGGTCGACGGGTTCGTCGCCGAGCAGCCGGTGAAGCAGGCGCATGCCGGCATGTCGCCGCCGCCGCCACCACCGTCCCCCGGGCGCGTCGCCATGTCGCCGACGGCGTCGATCCCGTTCAACGAGAATCGACACGCGATCGACGCGGCCCAGACCAAAAGCGCTGCACGCAACCAGCGCATCGGAGCCATCGTATCTCTAGGGCTGGATTACGTCCATCGTCGAGACAACGTCGCAGACGCCCTTGGTTTCGAGCGGCTGGCAGCTATAGCCGTCGTTGACGCGGCATTCGGAGTCGTCGGCGCAGACGCGGCGGCATTCGCCCTCGACGGTGTTGCACAGCGAGTCGGCCGGGCACTCGCTGTCGAGCATGCACGGCTTCTCGCAGTAGCCGTAGGGATGGCCGGCGATGGCGCAGTCATACGGCGCTGTCCCGCAATCGCTGGCCTTGGTGCAGCGCGAGCCGACGGGAAGGAACTGAGTGTCGGATCCGGAGCTGCACGCGGCAGCGACGAAGGCGACGAAGATGAGCGCGGCCCACTTCACGAAGTCGACGATAACATGGCACGCAAGAAAACCGCCTGGACGCGCTAACGCTTGGGCGGCTTCTTGGGCGCCAGCGGCTGTCCCGACGGCGGCAGCGCCGATTGCACGCGCACCGTCTTTTGCGGCACCAGCGTCTTGGGCGGCGCGACGCCGACCGGCGAGAGCTGCTGCTTTTGCAGCTGTTCCTTCAGCTTGTCGGGCGGCTCGATCGGCTTTCCCGTCACGTCGAAGCCGGGGGGCGGTGGCGGCGGGAACTCTTTTTTGAGCGGGCCGCCGGTGTCGTGCTCCTTGACGCGCGGCGGACGCTCCCACGGGATCTCCTCGAGCGGCTGATCGCCGACGGCGGCGTACATGAAGCGCGCCCACATCGGCACGCTCAGCATGAACGACGCGTCCTTGTAGCCGAGCTGGCGCTCGTATTTGTCGTCGCCGAGCCAGGCCGAGGCCATCCAGCGCGAGGTGTAGCCGTAGAACCAGACGTCGCTGGTGCGGCTCGAGGTGCCGGTCTTGCCGGCGGCGATGATCTTGGTGGCGCGAATGGGCGCCGAGTGGCCCATGGTGACGACTTCGCGCAAGAGCTTCGACGTCAGGTACGCGGTGCGCGGATCGATCACGGGCTTGGGCTCGATGCCCATGATCGCGGCGGCGCGATCGAGCCGCTCGTCGCCGTCGACCCACGGATCGTCCCACGCCGCGTTGTCGAGGACGACGTGGCCGGCGCGATCGATCACGCGGCGCACCATCACCGGCTCGATGGGCTTGCCGTTGCGCGCGAACACGGCGAAGGCGCGCGTCATGTCGTCCATGTGCGTGCAGGAGGCGCCCAGCGCCAGCGACGAGCAGAATTCCTTTTCGCACTTGGGATTGGTGACGAGCGGCGTGGTGATGCCGAGGCGATGCGACCACTTCTCGATGTCCTTGGTGCCGAGGATGTGGAAGATCTCGACGGACGGCGGGTTCTTCGACCACACCAGCGCGCGCTCGAGCGACACCGACGCGTTGTAGCTGCCGTCGACGTTCTGCGGAATCCACAGCTCGCCGGTGGTCGGATCGATCTCGGCCTTGAGCTTGTCGTTCCACATCGTGTCGTAGGCGTAGCCGCGATCGAGCGCGAGCGAGTAGTAGATGGGCTTGTAGGCCGAGCCCGGCTGACGGCACGCTTGGGTGACGCGATTGAACTCGGAGCGATCGAAGTCGTCGCCGCCGGCCATCGCCAGCACGTAGCCGTCCTGGTGATCGAAGGCGTACAGCGATCCCTGCACGCGCGGCGTCTGCTCGAGCGACAGGACTTGCGACTTGGGCGGCTTCTTCGGCTCGAGCTGCTCGGGCACCCAGGTCGCTTCGCCCTGCTCGTCGTAAACGAAGTCGCTGAAGCGGCCGATGCGCGAGCGCCAATCCCAGCGCACCCAGATGACGTCGTGCTTGTGCAGCGCCTCGGTGGCGGCGGTGATCTGCTTGTCGTTGGTCGCGTCGGTGGCGGAGTACGGCGCCGCCCACAGCATGTTCTCGACGGGGAGAAGATAGAGCTTGCCGCCGACGCGCACCGCGGCGCCGGCCGCGGCAACCTTCTCGACGAGGCCGAGGTAGAGCTTGCCCTCGACGAGCGGGCCCTTGCCGTAGAGCGCGAGCGCGCGCTTTTTGAACACGTCGGCTTTGGCGTCGTCGAGGCGCGCTTCGGGGCCGCGCCATCCTTGCCGCTTGTCGAGCTTGCGCGTGGCGTGGTCGACGTTGTTTTCGGCGAGCACGTCGAGATACGGCATCACCGTGGTCTCGACGCGATAGCCGCCCTCGTAGACCGCCTTCTGGCCGAGCTTCTTGACCAGATCGCGGCGCACCTGCTCGGTGAAATAGGGCGTGACCTCGTGGAAATAGTCGCGGCGCTGCTGCTGGCGGAGCGGCACCTTCTTCCACTGTTCGGCGTCGGCGCGGGAGAGCGCGCCGTTCTCGACCATGTTGTCGAGCACCTCGTTGCGCCGCTTGTAGGCGGCGGCCTCGTCGACGAAGGGCGAGTAGCGCGACGGCGCCTGCGCCAGGCCGGCGATGAGCGCCTGCTGGCCGAGATCGAGCTCGGCGACGTCCTTGTCGAAGTATTTGCGCGCGGCGGCTTGCACGCCGAAGGCGCCGTTGCCGAGAAAGATGTGGTTCAAGTAGAGCGACAGGATCTCGCGCTTCGAAAACCTCGCCTCGAGGCGGCGCGCGAAGATGAGCTCCTTGATCTTGCGCGACCAGCTGCGCTCCGACGAGGTGAACGCCTTGGCCACCTGCTGCGTGATGGTCGAGCCGCCCTGACGGACGCCGCCGGCGTGCAGATTGGCGAGGAGCGCGCGCAATAGGCCGCGCACGTCGAAGCCGCCGTGCGAGAAGAAGCGGCGATCTTCGGTGGACAGAAAGGCGTCGATCAGCGTCTGCGGCACGTGATCGAGCGGGATGATCTCGCGCCGCTCCGTCGACAATTCGGCCAGCAGCGTGCCGTCCTGGCCCCACAGCGTGGTCATGCCCGGCGCCGTCGACGCGTAGGTCGTCAGATCCGGCGTCGGCGGCAGCTCCTTGCAGAAGTGCAGATAGACGCCGATGCCGACGAAGACGAGCGCCGCCATCGCCGCGCAACCGGCGAAGAAGTAGAGCTTGCAGAGCCAATAGAAGAGCCCGCCGTCGGACGGATTGGCGACGGTTACGCGCTGCACGCTGGCTGTCCTTTGGCGCGCACGGGATCGAAAGTCTACTGGACGTTTTCGCTACAGGCCAGCGTCGAGCGGCGCGCCGCACATGCCGGCGACGCACGCTTGTCCGACTGCGCAACAAGTGACCACCTGCGAGACGGGATCGGGGCAGGGCGGGCCGCCGAGCGTGCACTGGCAGGAGCCGCCGGTGCACTCTTGCGTGTCGGCGCAGTCGACGGCGGTGGCGCACGGACCTTGGTAGGGCGCAACGTAGCAGTCCTCGGGATATTGGCAGCTCGTGCGCGTCGCCTTGGCCGAGACGCGGCAGCAGACGGAGCTGGCGACCTGACAGTTCGACATGCGCGCGGTGTCGGGATCGATGCCGCCGTCGCCGTTGTTGAGCGTATGGGGCGCGTCGCAATCGCCGTCGAGGGCGCCGCGCAGAAAGAAGCTCGAGTTGCACGAAAGAAGCAGCGCGATGGCCGACAGCGCGCAGCTGGCGGCCAACAGCTTTTGCCGGCGCTCAGTCATCGACGGTCTGCACTTTGGGGATGTGCGGGGCTTTGTCGCCGTCGTCGAAG
>DASXOU010000420.1:0-8731 GCA_036494045.1 Polyangia bacterium
GCCATGCCGCCGGCATCGTGGCGCACCACGCGCCCGGCGACGTGGGCGGCGGCGTCGAGATCGCCGGCGGCGTCGACGATCATGCCGGGCCAGAGCTCGCCGACGGCGAAGCTCGACAAGTCTTCGCCGGCGTCGCCGACGAGCACGCCGCCGCGCGAGATGTTGCGCACCGGCAGCTGCAGCATGGCGCCGTCGGCGCGCAGCTCGACGAACGCGCGCAGCTCGAGACGCGGATAACGGCGGGGACGCGGATGGCTGGGAGGCGATTCGACGGTGTCCACGAGGCAGGCTCAGTGTGTGCTGCGATCGTCGCCGCCGCAAATTTTCGCGCGCGCGCGAACCGGCGACGAACTAGCGGTCACGCGCGCGTGACGCTAAACTGGCGCGCGTGCGTACGCTGACGCTGCTTTGTGCCCTGCTCCCGACGACGACCGCCTTCGCTGCCCATCCGGTGTTCGACCTCGTCGCCAACCGCACGCTCGCGCACGTCGAGCGCGCCGGCGCGCTTTCGATCGCCGCCGGATCGCCGGGCTTCGCGCGCTACGTGCACTTCTCGCGGCCGCTGCCGACGTGGAAGCTGCGCCAGTCCGAAGACGGCAAGCGCGTGGCGCTGGCCTCGACGCAAGCGGTGCTCGAGGTGCCGCTGACGGCGGCGGAGGCGCACGGCAACACGATCACGATGCGGCTGAAGTCGCCGGTCAGGCAGACCGTGCGCGCCTCGCACGGCGGAAGATCGTCGGCGGCGGTGCCGCTCGCCGAGGGCTGGCAGACCGCGACGCTGACGCTGCCGGCGGGCGCGCTCGTCGACGGCGAAAACAAGATCCTGTTGTCGTTCGCCAACAGCGGGCACTTCGGCGACAAGAAGGCGTCGGCGGCGGTGGAGTGGATCGACATCGGGCCGCCGTCGAAGGCGACGACGCCGCCGTCGCCGTTCGTGGGCGGCGCGCTCAGCATCCCCAAAGGCGACGCCTTGTCGTGGTACGTGATGGTGCCGTCGGGCGGCGCGCTGGTCGCGCACGTCGAAGGCAGCGGATGCAGCTTGCGCGCGCACGCGATCGTGCACGGCGGCGCCCACATCGACGCCGCGGTCACAAGCGACGCGCCGCTGCCGCTCGGCACGCTCGCCGACAAGGTCGCGCGCCTCACGCTCAGCGCCGACGGCGGCGACTGCGCGCTGAAGTCGGCGGCGCTCACCGTGCCGAGCGACGCGCCGGTGGTCAAGCACGCGCCGCCGCCGAAGAACGTCGTCTTTTGGCTCACCGACGACACGCGCTCCGACAAGTTCAAGCTTTACAATCCGAAGACGCGCGTCGAGACGCCGGTCGTCGACGCGTTCGCCAGGCGCGCCACGACCTTCAAGGTCGCCTACGTGCAAGGCAACGAATCGCGCGTCTCGCACGCGTCGATCTGGACGTCGCTCTACCCCGCCGTGCACCATTTCATCTCGGAGAAGGCCAAGCTCGATCCGAAGTTCGTGACGCTGCCCGAGGCGGTGAAGGCGACCGGGCGCACCACCATCGGCCTCATGGGAAACGGCTTCATCGACGCGTTCTGGGGCTTCGGCGAAGGTTGGGACGTCCTCAAGAACCACATCCACGAAGGCGGCGGGCTCAAGGCCGAGGACTTCGTCGTCGAGGCCAAGCAGATGCTCGGCAAGATCGGACCGAAGCCGTACTTCATGTACATCGGCACCATCGACGTGCACGTCTCGTGGCGCGCGCACATGCCGTGGATCGGAAAATACGACCCCGAGCCGTACAACGGGCCGTTCGTCAAGGCGTGCCTCGATCCGCAGCTCGACAAGATCGTCGCCGGCAAGATGCCGATCACCGATCGCGACAAGACCCGCATCATCGCGCTCTACGATTCGGACGTGAGCTACAACGATCAGCAGTTCGGAAAGCTGCTCGAGCTCTTGAACGCCGACGACACGATGGTCATCTTCACCGCCGATCACGGCGAGGAGCTGTGGGACCACGGGCGGATCGGACACGGCGGATCGCTGCGCGAGGAGCTGGTGCACGTGCCGCTGTTGATTTCGTATCCGCCGCTGTTTCCGCCGGGCAAGGGCGTGGCCGAGGGGGTCGAGATCATCGATCTGTTGCCCACGATCGTCGACGCGCTCGGCGGCAAGATTCCCGCCGAGGCGCAGGGCGAGTCGCTCATCGGCCTCGCGCAGGGCGAAGGCGCCGGCTATCCGCGGCCCGCGATCGGGTCGCAGTACGAGCTGGCGCACACGATGCGCCTCGGCCGCTGGAAGCTGCTCGTGCTCGGCTCGGGCAACGTCAACTTCTACGACGCCGCCGGCGACGCCGCCGAGACGCACGAGCTGTCGGCGGAGCGGCCGCTCGAGAAGCGCTTCGTCACAGACGCAATGGGCGTCTGGATGGCGTATCAAACGCAGTGGAAGAAGTCGCGCTGGGGCGTGGCGTCGAATCAGAAGGCCGAGCTGGCGCGCGATCTCGAGGCGGCTACGGGAGCCGCTTCCAGCAGATGATCTCGTCGGTGTCGGCGCGCACGAACGCGGGCAGGCAGCCGACCTCGGCGTAGCCGCGGCGCGCGTAGAAGCGGCGCGCGCCCTCGTTCCAGTGCGAGACCAGCAGGAACAGGTGGCGCGCGCGCGTGGCCACGTCGGCTTCGACGGCGTCGAGGAGCGCGGCGCCGGCGCCGTGGCCTTCGCTGCCGGGGACGAGCGCGATCAGCCGCAGGTAGCCGCCGACGCCGAGGGTGCCGGCGTAGAGGTACCAGGCGAACCCGCGCGCGCCGCCGCCGTCGTCGACGACGAGGACCGGCTCGCCGCGGCCGATCGCTTCGGCGAGCAGCTGCGCCAGGCGCGGCGCGCCGATCTCGTAGTGGGTCAACAGCTTCTGCGCGGCGACGGCGCGCGCCAGCGCCGGCAGCTCGTCGAGACGCGCGGGCCGGATGGTCGGGCGCGCGCTCACGATCGCGGCTCCGCGCCGCTCGACTTGGCGCCGCCCGGCTTCATGCCGATGACCGCGGCCCATGGCATCCGCGCCGTCGACGTGTGCCAGCCGATGGCGCCGTCGCCGCCGACGACGATGACGCCGCCCGCGCCGCCGACGCGCACGAGCTCGGCGACCGCCGCGCGCGCCGCGTCGTCGGGCGTGGCGCCTGCACGCAGCCGATCGATCGCCACCCGCGTCATCAGCGCGCGAATGATCGACTCGCCGTGCCCCGTCGCCGATGCCGCGCCTACGCCGGCTTCGGCCCAGGTGCCTGCGCCCGGCAGCGGCCTGTCGCCGACGCGCCCCGTCCGCTTCCACGGGATCCCGCCCGTCGACGTCGCCGCCGCCACGTCGCCGCGCACGTCGATCGCGCAGGCGCCGACGGTGTCGCCGCTGCGCATGAGCCGCGCCGCTTCGCCCTCGCGCTTGTCGAAGCGTGCCCGCGCGCGCGGCGAAATCATCGTCGCCGCCGATTCGGCCAGGATCCCGTGCTCGCGCGCGAGCTCGAGCGCGCCCGCGCCGACGAGGAGCACGTGCTCGCCGTCCTCGAGCACACGCCGCGCCAGCGTCACCGGATGGCGCAGCCACGGCACCGCGCCGACGGCGCCGATCGCGCGCGCGCCCTCGTGCCCGGCGCTCATCACGCAAGCGTCGACCTCGACCGTCCCTGCGCGCGACAAGACCGCGCCGTAGCCGGCGTTGAACTCCTCGTCATCCTCGAGCGCGCGCACGGCCGCTTCGACGGCATCGAGCGCGCTGCCGCCGCCGTCGAGCCGCGCCCAGCCCGCCGCCGCCGCCGCCTCGCAGCCGGCGATGACGCGCGCGCGCCGCTCATCTTCGACGTCGCCGGCGCCGCCGTGCACGATGATCGCCGCCGTCGTCACGCCGTCGATGCTAGCATGCGCGGGTGCCTCGTCTCGCGCTCGTCGCCGCGCTCTTCGCCACCTCCGCCGCCGCCTGCTCGTCGGTCACCGGCCCCGAGATCCTCTCGTGGCAGCTCGCCGACGGCCGCGACTGCTTCACCGCGGGCGTGAACAACGTCGAGCTGCGCACGCACGCCGCCCTCGACACGCAGCCGCTCGCCGTCGCCATGTGCACGGCCGCCATTCCGCCCGCGACCTTTACCGTCGACGACGTCCCCGCCGCCGGCACGCTCTACCTCGACGGCGTCGACCCGCTCGGCGTCGACCTCTACCACGGCACGCTCTCGCTCGACGCCGCGCCGCCCGGCACCGGCGAGACGCGCATCGTCACGCTCTACGCCGCCGCGGCGCAGTAGCCCGCGCGCGCAGCTTCGCCTCGTAGGCGAACATCACGCGCTCCTCCGCATTGGTCGCGTGATCGTATCCAAGCAAGTGGACCACGCCGTGCGTCGCCAGGTGAAACAGCTCGGCCAGCAGCGAATGCTTCGCCGCCTTCGCCTGCCGCGCCGCCGTCTCGACGGAGATGACCACGTCGCCGAGCAGCGGCGCCGCTTGCTCGAACGAGAGCACGTCGGTCGCGTGATCCTCGTTCGCGAACTTCTTGTTGAGCGCGCGCAGCTCGCGGTCGTCGGTGAGGGAGACGCTCAGCGCCCGCTCCGCCACGCCCGCCGCGCGCAGCACGCGTAGAAGTCGCGCGCGCAAGGTCCGCACCGTCGACGGCGACAGCCGCGCTCCGTTGCGTATGTCGATGGTCAGCTCAGCCCGGAATGACACGCTGCCAGACCTTGGACTCGACGAAGATGCGGAGCAGCTCCTTGTCGCACTTTCCGTCCTTGACCTCGAACCCGATGATGTCGAGGGCCTTGTCGACGGGAACCGCCTTCTTGTACGGCCGGTCGCTCGCCGTCAGCGCGTCGAAGATGTCGCTGATGGTCATCATGCGCGACTCGATGCGGATCTCCTCGCCCTTGAGCCCGCGCGGATAGCCGGTTCCGTCGAGCTTCTCGTGGTGCGATCCGGCGATCGTCGGAATCGCGCCCAGCCGCCGCCCCCACGGAATGTTCTCGAGGAAATTGTAGGTGTGCACCACGTGGCTCTCGATCTCGAGCCGCTCTTGCGCCGTCAAGGAGCCGCGCGGCAGCTTGAGCGCGTCCATCTCCGACGGCGTCAGAAACGGCCGCGACTCGCCGCGCGGATCGACGTAGCGATGCTGCGCGATCTCCGCCAGCCGCTCGAAGCTGCCCTCCTTCATCACCGTCGGCTCGTTGGCCTTCAAGATGAACGCGACGAAGTCGTCGAGCTCCGCCAGCCTCTTCTTCTCGTCGCCGTCGAGCTCGCCAACCATGCGCTCGACCGCCGCCGCGCCGCCCGCCACCACCGCGTCGAGCTTGCGCCGGAGCGAATCGGCCTCGACCCATTTTCGGATGTAGTCGAACCGCTGCAGCAGCGTTTCGCGCTCGTCCTCGTACAGCTTCTTGGCCTTGACCAGCACCTTCTCGCGCACGCCGACCTTGCCGAAGTCGTGCAAGAGAGCCGCGTACTCGATCTCCTTCAGCCTATCGGGCGTAAAGTGGATCGACTGATAGAGCCCGGCGGTGCGATCGACCATCTCCGCCAGCCCGACGGTGAGCGTGGCCACCCGCTGCGAATGGCCCGACGTGGTCGGATCGCGCGATTCGATCGCCGTCACCGACGCGTTCACGAAGCCCTCGAACAGCCGCCGGATGTCTTCGTAGAGCAGCGTGTTCTCGAGCGAGATGCCGGCCTGCGCCGCCAGCGTCGTCGTCAGCTCCTCCGATCGCTTGTCGAACGGCACCACCCAGTCGTCGAAGTCGATGGGCGCCTTCAGCCGCGGCGGCGCGTTCTCCTTGCGCCGATTGATGAGCTGGATGACGCCGATGACCTCGTCGCGCTGATTGATCATCGGCACCGTCAGCATCGAGCGCGTCTGATACCCCGACGACAGATCGAAGCGCCGATCGTGCTTCTCGCGCTGTAGATCGGGAATATTGATGAGCGCGCGCGAGATGATCGCCCGCCCCACCACCGTCTTGTCGTCGACGGGAAACGTGTGCTCCGAGAAGTTGATCTCGACCGAGTCGTTCTGCGAGACCATGAAGCGCACCGTGCGCTCGCGCGGATTGAGCGACTGCCCCTCGACGATGTAGACCGAGCCTGCGTCGGCGCCGGTCACGTAGCGCGAGCGCTCGAGGATGAGGCCGAGGAGCTTGCCGATGTCGCGCTCCGACGAGATCGCGCGCGCAATCGACACCAGCTCGCCGAGCTCCGAGCGATACTTCTCGGCGGTGCGCCCGCGCTCCTGCTCGCGCGCGCGCAGCGCCACGAGGTCGAGGTAGTTCTTCATCGTCACGTAGAGCCGCGCCCGCGCCAGCGGCAAGGTCACCAGCGCCAGCTCGTAGCGATCGCGCAGCGCATCGACGCCGCCCAATTCCTCGTCGGTGCCGACGAGCAGCAGCATGGTCTTGCCCGACGCCGATCGCACCAGGTGCGGCTCGATCGCCGGCGCGTCGCGCATGAGCGACGCCGCCGCCAGCGTCAGCCCGCCCTCGCCCACGCGCACCTCGACCCAGCCGTCGCCGGTGCCGGTCACGTGGTACGCGGAAAAACGCGCATCGCTCGAAAGGACGCTCTTGAGCTCGTCCAGGTTGCGAATGTCGTCCGTCGGCACCGGCGCCCCCTAATGCAAAAGAGTACGGCGCCTACAGGATATCAGGTTTTCTTGGACAGGGCTTCCGCGGCCTTTTTCGCGGCGTCACGAGCGTCATAGGCCTTGATGATCTTCTGCACCAGTGGATGGCGCACGACGTCGATCTCCGTGAAATAGACCATGGCGATGCCGTCGATGTCGGCGAGCAGCTCGCGCGCCTCCTGCAATCCCGAGCGCTGCCCCGTCGGCAGATCGATCTGCGTGACGTCGCCCGTGACCACCGCCTTCGAGTTGAACCCGAGGCGCGTCAGGAACATCTTCATCTGCTCGGTCGTCGAGTTCTGCGCCTCGTCGAGGATCACGAACGCGTCGTTGAGCGTGCGCCCGCGCATGAACGCCAGCGGCGCCACTTCGATGACGCCCTTCTCGACGAGATGCTCGGCGCGCTCGAAGTCCATCATGTCGTGCAGCGCGTCGTAGAGCGGCCGCAGATACGGATTGACCTTCTCCGCCATCGTCCCCGGCAGAAAGCCGAGCTTCTCGCCCGCCTCGACGGCAGGCCGCGCCAACACGATGCGCTTGACCTCCTTGTCGACGAGCGCGCGCACCGCCGCCGCCATCGCCAAATAGGTCTTGCCCGTGCCGGCCGGCCCGATGCCGAACACGATGTCCTTCTCGCGGATCGCGTCGACGTAGCGCTTCTGCGCCAGCCCCTTCGGCTGAATCGGCCGCGCCCGCGACGCCATCAGCACCGTGTCGCGAAAGACGTCCTTGATCTGCGCGTTCTGATCGCCGGCGAGCACACCGACGGCGCGCGAGATGTCGCCGAGCGCCAACGGCCGTCCCTTCTTCGCCATCTGGTACAGCTGCTCGACGAGCGAGCGCCCGAGCGCAACCCGATCGGCCGCGCCGACCAGGGTCAGCTCGTTGCCGCGTACGCCGATGGTCAGGCCGACCTCGCGCTCGATGGCTTTGAGGTTCGCGTTCGACTGCCCGAACAACAGGAGCGCCGCCGAATTGTCGTCGAGAACGATGCGTTCTCGCGCGTCGGTTTTGCCGTCCGTTTTTCCGGCCGCAGCCGTGGTGGTCTCTGGTCCGCTTATGCTAATGCTCCTGGGTCTCATCCGATTCTAGCAAACTTGGAGCGTCGATGCCCACCGCGCAACGAGGATCGAACTTTCACGAGCTCGTCGACATCATGGAGCGCCTGCTCGCCCCCGACGGCTGCCCATGGGACCGCGAGCAAACCTTACAGTCGCTCGAGCCCTTCTTGATCGAAGAGGCCTACGAAGTCCTCGAGGCCATCGATCTTGACTCTGGGCTCGACGGCGCGCGCGAGCACTGCGAAGAGCTCGGCGATCTGCTGTTCCAGATCGTCTTCCAGTCGGCGCTGCGCGCGCGCGAAGGCAAGTTCGGCATCGACGACGTCGTGCGCGCCATCGCCACCAAGATGATCCGGCGCCACCCGCACGTCTTCGGCGACGCCAAGGTCAAGGACGCCAACGAGGTGCTCGCCAACTGGGGCAAGCTCAAAGAGATCGAGCACAAGGAAAAGGGGATCGCGCGGCGCGCGCTTGAAGGCGTGCCTGTGAATCTGCCCGCGCTCCTGCGCGCGCAGCGGCTCGGTGAAAAAGCTGCCGCCGTCGGCTTCGACTGGCCCGACGTCGCCGGCGTGCGCGAGAAAGTCGACGAGGAGCTGCGCGAGATCGACGAAGCGGTGAAGGGCGGCGACCCGGCGCAGATCGAGCACGAGCTCGGCGACCTGCTGCTTGCGGTTTCGCGCCTCTCGGCCAAGCTCGGCGTCGCGCCGGAGGACGCGTTGCGCTCGGCGCTGCGCCGCTTTCAGGGCCGCTTCGAAGCGATGGAAGACCGCGTCATTGCTCGCGGCGTCAAGGTCGGCGACACCCCGCTCGAAGAGCTCGATCGCATCTGGAACGAGGTAAAAAAGGTCGAGCCAGCTCTGCCTAAAAAATAGGCGTCCAAGCACTCTGCCTCATGTTTCAAGGATGTTGCGTATCCGACACCGGGTTATACACAAGTTATCCCCAGATCTCCGTGGATAGGAAACGCACACTTTTTTCTGTACGTGTTTGTGCGCTAGTGTAGTTGACGCGCTGTGTACAAGCGTGTGCAGGCGCCCATAACTACTTGACGCGCAGGCATCGCCCGGCTAT